>JAZSGJ010000035.1:0-13622 GCA_045532675.1 Eubacteriales bacterium
ACAACTTCTTTAAATAGTTTATATTGTAAAATCATAGATGATAGATGTTACTACAAATTCTATAATAATTACTATGGTTTCTCAATATGCATAGTAGGCGATTTGACAGAATCCGAAATAGAAAAAATAATCAATAATTTAAATTTTTGATATTATCCGAAAAGGTTGCAAAAAACAGTTGCAACCTTTTTTTCTTTTTTTGAAGAATTTTGTCAAAAAAAGTAGTATTCTATTATATACGATTCGTATAGCCTGCGGGCATTACTATATTTTTCTTTATCATAGAAAGGTTTTTATTATGAAAAGATTTACAACTTTGTTTTTATCAACACTTTTAGCCATTAGCCTGCTCTTTGGGGGAACTATGTCCATTTTAGTCTCTGCAGAAGAGGAAATTTCAAACGTTTCACCAAGATTATCCAATTGCGATACCGCAACATTTCACTTTGGAATATCAGGAGGTAACCTATGCGCTGGCGTTACATATAATGGAAACCCCGATACATTTGCACACGCAAAATTAACCCTTTCGTTTGAGAAAAAGTACCTACTCTTTTTCTGGAAAACTGTGGAAATTGGTTATATAGACGAGGAATGGATGGGATATTGTTACGATTTGCACGGTTCACTTTACCAAGAATTTCCTTGTCCCGGAAGCGGCACTTACAGAGCAAATTTCAAATTTGAAGTTTACGGCACGTCCGGTGTTACCGACGTTTTGGAAAAATCCATAGAACGTGAATATTAAAAAACAACTAATTTTATAATCCGCGGCATATGAATCATATAGCGCTTGGGGCTTTGCTCCAAGCGTTTTTTTATTGCCAAAACAGCGCATATAAGACTAAATATTTCTATTTTTGAATTTCTTTCATTTATTTGAAGAATTTTGTCATTTTCTTGGGTATTCTATGAGGGTACTACCTATAGTTTAGACCCGCATTTTAAATCGAAAGGAGATGACGGTATGAAATTCCGCGGCTTTCCCCCGAGGTAAGCTCACAAAGTGACCCTATTTGTCACGGTGAGTTGCCTCGGGGCTTTTTTATTTTGCTTTGAAAGTTCATAAAACAGCAAGAAACACAGATCTAAAAAACAATTTGAAAGGAACAGTAAAAAAATGGAAACAAAGTACATAGTGGTTGAAAGCAAATACATAAACGGAGATAAGACTCGCGTCGGTTACGGTATCGCCGCGATTAAAGAGCAAGACGGAGAATCCGTGGTGCTTGAGTCCTTCTCGGATATTTCTCCCGATGCGGATAAGGTGCGCGAGCTTGCAAATGACTGCAACGCCTACGGTCTTTCCAAGGCTCACCTCGCCGACGTCATTGAGGATTTTCTGACTACCGTATAATTTAAGCATGACCCAAAGGAGCGGAGATGCCAAGGAAACGCGGCGTCTTCGCTTTGTTTTTTATTAAAAGATTCACTTTTGCAATATATTTCCTTGAAATAGAAATAAATTTATGTTACAATAAAATCAGAAAAATCAGAAAGGAGCTATTCTATAAAAAATTACTGCTGAATTATTACCGCTTTTTCTGATTTTACTAATCACCGCATCGGCATTCACGTCATGTTTCAAGGATGAGCCGAAAATTTAGGACCTTCCCGAAGAAGAGCGCGCCGCCGCGGTTTTCGCCAAAGCAAACAAGAAAATGGAAAATACAAAATCATTTAGAACGGAATAAAAAAAGTAAGTCAGATGACAACAAATGGATTCAGAGACGAAATAATTTTGCCTGCATTTTCATATCTTGTGAAAGAATAAATTCCTCGGCAGGATATGTTCCGTCACTTTTTTCATAAAATTCAACCTCAAACAGTATAATCCACCCCTTTAATTCGCCTCACTTATGTTATATGTGATAAAACACATATTGTCAAGATGTTTTCGCTTTAAATGTTTTGTAAATTTTTTCAAATAATAATATTTATCTTGACTGTAATAATTATATATGATAAAATATCCATTGTAAAATGACTTATTATATTTATGTGAGGTGAAGACTTTGGCTGAAACCGAATCAAAAAAGGCGAAGCTTAGCAAAAAGCAATGGGCTAAGATTATAACGGCGTCATTCCTCGTTTTGCTTGCTAATCTTTTATTCTTCCTTATGCTGTGGATAATCGACAGATACGATGACGTTCAGTTTGACCAGATACTTTATCAGATAAAATCTCCCGTAGCAGGAACAAACGGCGGTCTTATAGGAAGCGCAATTGTGAGAGTCGTTCTCGTTGGCTTTTTGGTTGCCGCTGCTGAAATATTTATTTATCTTATACTTACCGGCAGATTCAAAGAAAAATTTGCGAAATTCAAGAAATACGCTGCATACTCGGTTTCGCGCACGGCAGCTTTCTTTAAAAAAAGATTCATGCCGATAGCCGCATCGGTTTTGGTATGCTCCGTCGCTGTTTTTATTTTCAGACTTAACGTTCATATATTTATTGCCGACGCACTCACACCGTCGGACTTTATTGAAAAGCACTACGTTGACCCCGAAAAAGCAAACATAACATTCCCTGAGGAAAAGAGAAACCTTATATATATTTTTCTCGAATCAATGGAAGCTACGTATTCGGACACCACTGTTGGCGGCAATATAACGACGGATTTTGTTCCCGAGCTTACCGAGCTTGCAAGAAACAATATAAGCTTCACGGGAAGTGACGGAAACAAGGGCGCATATTCTTATATAGGTACAAGATGGACAGCTGCGGCAATGTTCACACAGACATCGGGGGTTATCATTAAAGTTCCCATAAATTTTGACACGTATGGCACCGACGGAACATATATGCCCGGAATTGCAACGCTTGGAGACATTCTTGCGAAAGAAGGATATGAGCAATCAATTCTTCTCGGCTCCGATGCGGGATTCGCGGCGAGGGACGTATATTTCACAGAGCACGGAAACTATAAAATTATCGACGCCTATTCGCTTATTGAAGAGAAAAAGCTTCCTGAGGATTATTGGGAATGGTGGGGCTTTGAAGACGAAAAGCTTTTCACCTTTGCGAAAGAAGAATTGACACGCCTTGCCGCTACCGGTAAGCCCTTTAACTTTACGACCCTTACGGCAGACACGCATTTCCCCGACGGATATGAGTGCCGTCTTTGTGAGGACAAGTATGAAAATCAGTACGCAAACGTTCTTGCATGCTCTTCAAAGCAGGTTTATGAATTTGTAAATTGGTGCAAGGAGCAGCCGTTCTACGAAAACACCACGATAATTCTTTCGGGTGACCATTTGACGATGGACCCGGAGTTCCTTGAAGATATTGACGAAAACTACGTTCGCACAACGTATAACTGTATTATAAACTCGGCAATAGAGCCAAAGAATGAAACGAACCGCGAATTTGGTACGTTTGATATGTTCCCCACAACGCTTGCCGCGCTTGGCGCTGCCATTGAGGGCGACCGTTTGGGACTCGGAACGAATTTATTCTCAACAGAACAAACGCTGACCGAAAAGTACGGCTTCGATAAGCTTGAAGAGGAACTCAGCAAGCGCTCTGACTTCTACATCGACACATTCTATGATGACGAAATTCGTCAGAAATTTGAAGAAAAAGCAAAGAAAAAATAACAAGGGGATAGCTTGTTTAGGTGTAATCGAAAATGACTGAAATAAAAAAATCTTTTTCTATTCGCGTTTTCCGCTCTAAATCCCCTCTTCACTAAGCACATCAAAGGGTAGCTCAAGTTAAAAAGCTGAGCTACCCTCTCTTTTTTAATTTTATTACAGCCCTATTTTTTTCAAAATCAACAATTTATAAATCCAAATTCCGACTTGGAATGTATTGGATTTTTCAATTTAGGGATTGACAAAAAAAGCTATTTAATATATAATATATATACAGCTTTTACATGACTGACGGAAAAACGCGGAATACCGCGGGGAAATGTAGAAGTTTTTTAAGCCGACCGTCTGGGCAGATCAGTATTGAGCTGACTTGCCCTTTTTGTTTTTAATCGGTAAGTCACAGACTTGCGGAAAGGAAAATACTATGACACACGAAAATTGGCGCGGTTTTACCGCGGGCGTCTGGCAGGACGAAATAAACGTGCGTGACTTTATTCAGAAAAATTATAAGGAATATAAAGGCAACTCGCAATTTCTTGCCAAAGCTACCCCAAGAACCGACGCGCTTATGAAAAAGGTTCAGGCGCTGTTCACACTCGAAAGACAATTTGGCGGTGTTCTTGATATAGACACCGATACTGTATCCTCTCTCACAAGCTACTCACCCGGATATATAGACAAGGATAACGAAATTATAGTTGGAATGCAGACAAACCGCCCCTTGAAGCGCGGAGTCAACCCATTTGGCGGCATAAGAATGGCTCGCCAAGCGTGCGAAGCCTACGGATATAAGCTTAGCCGTAAGGTAGAAGAGGAGTTCAGATTCCGCACAACTCATAACGACGGTGTTTTCCGCGCATATACCGATGAGATGCGCGCGGCACGCAAATCCCACGTTATAACGGGACTCCCCGATGCTTACGGAAGAGGACGCATAATCGGAGATTACAGACGCGTCGCTCTTTACGGAGTTGATAGGCTTATAGAAGAAAAGAAAAAGGATAAAAACGCGCTTAGCAACGCTAATTTTGATACCGAAACAATTCGACTTAACGAAGAGCTTTTCAGACAGATAGCCTTTCTTGGCTATCTCAAAGAAATGGCGGCAATGTACGGATTTGATATAAGCCAACCCGCAAAAGATGCAAAAGAGGCTATTCAGTGGACTTACTTCGGATACCTCGGCGCTATAAAAGAGCAAAACGGCGCCGCAATGTCTCTTGGACGCGTATCAACGTTTTTTGATATATATATTGAGCGTGATATTGCAGAAGGAAAGCTTACGGAAGAGGGCGCGCAGGAGCTTATGGACGATTTCGTTATTAAGCTTCGTATTGCACGCCACCTCAGAACACCCGAATATAACGAGCTTTTCGGCGGAGACCCTATGTGGATTACCGAAGCCGTTGGCGGCATGGGAGAGGATGGCAGAACCTTAGTCACAAAAAACAGTTACCGTGTGCTGAATACTCTTTATACCCTCGGCTCGTCACCCGAGCCTAACCTCACGGTTCTTTGGTCGGTATCACTTCCCGAAGAATTCAAGAAATTCTGCGCCAAGGTTTCGGCGGATACCGATTCAATACAATACGAAAACGATGACGTTATGCGTCCCATATACGGAGACGATTACGCAATCGCATGCTGTGTTTCCGCAATGAAGGTTGGAAAACAAATGCAGTTTTTCGGAGCGCGCTGCAACCTCGCAAAATTGCTTCTCATTGCCATTAACGGCGGTTACGATACCACGAGCGGTATGCATATAGGACCGCAGATGCCCGTCATGAGTGGCGATAAGCTCGATTATGACGAGGTTATGGAGCGATTCAAAATTTATAACGAATGGCTCTGCCATCTTTACGTAAACACCATGAACGTAATTCACTACATGCATGATAAATATGCGTATGAAAAAACTCAGATGGCGCTTCACGATACCACGGTTGAAAGATTTATGGCATTCGGAATTGCGGGACTTTCCGTAGTTGCCGACTCGCTGAGCGCTATAAAATACGCAAAAGTAAGACCTATAAAAAACGATGATGGATATATTACGGAATTTGACACGGTTGGCAACTTCCCGAAATACGGCAATGACGACGACAGAGTTGATCTTATTGCCAAGGATATGACTCACAGGGTTATTACCGAGCTTCGCAAAACTCCTACCTACAGAAACGCAATACACACACTCTCGGTTCTCACAATAACCTCGAACGTTATGTACGGCAAGAATACCGGTGCCACCCCGGACGGTCGCAAGACTCAGGCGCCTTTCGCGCCCGGAGCAAATCCAATGCACAACAGAGAGGAAAACGGGGCTCTCGCATCTCTCAATTCGGTTGCAAAAATCAGCTATGACGATTGCCGTGACGGAATATCAAACACATTCTCTATCACCCCAGATGCTCTCGGCAAAACCGAAGACGAAAGAATTAAAAATCTTGTGGCAATTCTCGACGGATATTTTTCAAAGGGCGCTCATCATATCAACGTCAACGTTATGAATCGCGAGCTATTAATGAAAGCCTATGAGAATCCCGAAAATTACCCAAACCTGACGATAAGAGTTTCCGGCTATGCCGTTAACTTCAATAAGCTCTCTCGCGAACAGCAAAGAGAAGTTATAAGCCGTACCTTCCACGAAAGCATATGAGTTCGAATATGATAACCGGAAGGATTCATTCCTTTCAATCGCTTGGCACGGTGGACGGACCTGGGATACGCTTCGTAGTATTTATGCAGGGGTGTAATCTCCGATGCGCATGCTGTCACAATCCCGACACGCATAACGTGAATGACGGGTCAGAATATACCCCGGAAGAAATTGTAAAAAAAGTTACACGGTACCGCGAGTACTTTGGTAACGATGGCGGTATTACCCTATCCGGCGGAGAGCCTTTATTACAAGCGAGATTTGCTAACAAGCTCTTTTCACTCTGTAACGATGCAGGTATAAACACCTGCCTTGACACCTCGGGAAATATACTGAACGCAGATGTCAAAGAGCTTCTTTCAAAAACCGACAGAGTCCTTCTCGATATAAAATACACAAACGACGCAGACTACAAAAAGTACGCCGGTTGCAGTATAAAACCGGTTCTTGAGTTTCTTGAATACTTAAATAAAAACCGCATAAAAACCACCGTACGACAGGTTATAATTCCAACACTTAACGACAGCGAAGAAAACATATTAAAACTGAAAGAAATAACACGTGCGCATCCGTGTGTTGACAAAATCGAACTTTTGCCTTTCAGAAAAATTTGTCAAACAAAATACGACAATATGAATCTCTCCTTCCCTCTCGCTCACATACCCGAGCCAAAAGGCGAGGAGATGGTAAGGCTTAATGAACTTTTAAACAACTAAATAAAATTTACCGTATCTTAGGAAACTTTGATACGGTATTTTTAATAAAATTATAAAATTAGGCAATAATAACAAAAACGATAGGAGGTGTTCAAATGATAGAACAGGATACAATAAAACTACTTCGCGAGTGCGACGCAGGCGTTAAAATGGGAGTTAAATCTATCGATGACGTTTTAAAATACGTAAAATCCGACAGACTTGAAAAGCGTCTTACAGACTGCAAGGACGAGCACGAAAAGCTCAACGGTGAAATACAGAATCAGCTTAACCGATTCGGTGATGACGGCAAAAATCCAAATCCTATTGCCCAAAGCATGTCCTGGATAAAAACAAACGTCAAAATCGCAATGAAGGAATCAGACAAAACAATAGCTGACCTTATGACCGACGGTTGCAACATGGGAGTAAAATCTCTTAATAAGTATCTTAATCAGTACGAAGCGGCAGACGAATTTGCAAAGGATATTACAAAGCGTCTTATAAACCTTGAAGAAAAGCTCGCGGTAGATATTCGTTCCTATCTATAAAAAATCGGGAGACAGTTTAGTTGCTGTTTCCCGATTTTTTATATTGTTTTTTTAAGGCTTGCAGGTTCCACAGGCTTCATATCCGTCCTCTATCAAATCCTGCCTTGTACCCGTATAGGTCGATTTGTTAGATTCAGACATCGTTTTAACGCCCGAGCAATCCTCCTTATGAAACTTTTTGGACGATGTGTTTAAAATAAATGTTTCCTCTCCCTCTTCAGTGCCAGATGAGTTATTCGTATCAGCAGAATCCTTATCTTCCGAGGGGGGAGGGTCTGTTGAAAGACGGCTTTCTCCCGTTTTAAAATCAATTACGATTCCGGGCTGTTCGTTATAAACGTAAACGCAAAATGAGATCTCGTCATCCTCTACGGATTTTGCTTCTATAAGCACTCCGCTAGCCACAAGGTTATAGCGTTACACGGTAAAGAACGTGATTACCCGTCTCTTTTACGTAGTCTGCGACCATGTTTTCAAACGGAAGCATTCCCTCAACGTTCATATATCTCGTTCCGGTAATAAGATTTCTCTCGTTGTCATTTTCACCCGTGAGCTGAAAACCTATAAGATGACACCTGTTATAAAGATACTTTCCGTCAACTATATCGTATTTTACACTGTGCCAGCCCGACGGCTTAACGTGACCGATAGAACCTCTGTCCTCAGTCGGCATAAGGTCTTTGCCAATACATGAAATAGCCACTCCGCATCTTCCAAGCGAGTCAAGTTCGCTAAAGGATTCATATGTAGAATCCGTTTTTTCGTCTGTGAAAAAAGGTACGTTTTCGTTTATTATTACGTAAGGTGTCGAGCCATTAAAATCCGGAATTGTTTCAAGAGAAACAGACGGAGTTTCCGAATTATCCGGAAAAATCAGATCCTTAAGCTCATCAAAAGAACAGCTTGTAAACAAAATCGCAATTGCTGCTATAAGACACAAAAGAAGAGATATTTTTCTTTTCATTATTCGTTCCCTTTACTAAAAAGTCAATATTTCCATAGCTCCCGTATGATTTTTTCATGGGAGTTTCCGACAAATTCCACAGTTTCGGTCAAATGCATTCCCTCCGCCTCGGGGCAAAAATCAAGCTTTAAATCAAACGGATATTTTCTGTTCCATTTGTATATATAGATTTCTTTGATTTTCTTTTTAAATTTCAAAAGTCCGCCGTCCTCAACAAAAACAAAACCGTCTTCCTCAACTTCTCCGAGCGGCTCTGCGGATGAAACGATACGCGAATCTTTCGTCGGAAACAAAGATAATGAATACGAAGACAGTACTAATTTCCTCTCTCCCACACATGACAAAATATCTTCGATGACCGCTTTGTCTCTTGATTGACGTCTTTTATTAAACATCATACCCCCACCGTCTGATATACATACCGCAACAGTCATAAATACCCCTTTCCTTTAATGAAAAATGTATATGAAAAAACAATTGTGATGGTATTATAACATATAAAAATGCATTTTACAAGTGATTATAAATAATAAAATTATTTTACAATTTACCCCTTGCTTACATATATAAAATATGTTATTATATATTTGTATGTTTTTTCTCGCGCAAAAAAAAATATTACGGAGACGCACATGAGAATTTTAAAGAATTTTTTAATTTTGACAGCAATACTGTCTGTTATGCTTTCTACCGTTTCCTGCGCAAATTCATCGGATAAAGACCAAAAAGCGGAAAGCATATTTCTTTCTGAGAGCAACATAGAATTTATGGTATTAGGCAATTCCCGCACTGTAAAAGCGACGATTCTTCCTACAAACGCAATAGACAAAACGGTAACCTGGAGTTCATCCGACACCTCCGTTGCCACCTGCGATAACGGAGTTATAACCGCAGTAGGATACGGCGTTTGCATCGTACGCGCCATGTGCGGCAATGCAACCTCGGTTTGTACCGTAAAGATACAAAACCCTAATCCGCGTGTTTCTATATTACAGGAAGAGGTTATTCTTGAAGAACTGCAAACGTCAAAGCAACTGACCGCGATATCTGATGCAAACGAAAACATAACCGATTCTATCTCATGGAACAGCTCGAATCCAAGCATTGCAACGTGCGTCAATGGCTTGATTACAGCAAGAAAATACGGGGTTTGCACAATAAGCGCTATTGCCCCCAACGGAGACTATGCTACATCAACGGTAATCGTAAAAGATCCTAACGAGCAGACGTTAACTCTTTCACAATCCACCCTTAAGATTGAGGCTGAACAATCACATACGTTGAGCATAACGAAAACGGAAAATGCCGGTGACGTCATTACATGGATATCATCTGACGAGTCGGTTGCAAAATGCGAAAACGGCATAGTCAAAGGCGTTGGCAGCGGTGTTTGCGCCGTAATAGCTATAACGGAAAAAGGAATTTCAGACTCTTGTGTTGTTACGGTCGGAGATTATTCAGTACCGACAGCGCCTCCCGAAATCGTAAATTTTGGCATACCGGAAATTCCTATGAAGCTAAGCTGCGTTGATAAAATGACGGGACAGGTAACTTCCGTATCCGTAGCAACCTCTTACAACTTAAAAAGCTTCATTGCCGATAACGGAAAATTACGCATGGCTATAGAAATTAACTACGTAAAAATATACGATATAAACGGAATAAACGGAACTTCTCCGGTCGCAGTAACAACCCAGCTGTATAAAGAAAACGGAATTGCCGCACTCAATAAAGAAACGCAAAAATACACAAACGTAAAAATCGGAGATAGCTTCAAGGTTCCAGTACGCGAGTTTTACGTTGAAACACCTATAAATAATAAACCGAGAGAATTATATATTCTCTTCAATCCCTATACTGAAATATAAAAGGAGAAAGTATGAGTTTAATCAAAAGCAAGCTTTTAGAATCGCTTAAATCGATTCTTCCCATCGCTTTAATTGTTTTTATATTATCAATAACAATAACGCCGATAAGCTCGGGCGACATGCTTCTCTTTTTGATTGGCATAGCATTTCTTGTATTCGGTATGAGCTTATTTAATATGGGCGCTGAAATGTCCATGCAGCCTCTTGGTGTAAAAATAGGTTCGTCAATTGCAGCATCAGGCAAGATTTGGCTAATCGCGTTCGTAAGCTTTATAATCGGAATTATTGTGACAATTTCCGAACCCGATCTTCAGATTCTGGCAGAACAGGTATCGGATATACCAAATCTTGTGCTTATTCTTACCGTTTCGCTTGGTGTCGGAATTTTCCTTATGATAGCACTCCTGCGAATAGTTTTCGGATTAAGCCTTAATATAATTCTTATTGTATTTTACATAACGGCTTTTGTTATTTCATTCTTCCTTCCCGAAGGATTCAGACCCTTGGCATTCGATTCCGGAGGAGTAACTACCGGTCCCATGACGGTTCCTTTTATAATGTCACTCGGTGCAGGTGTTTCATCAGCGCGAGTAAAAAACGGAGGCCGCGATGACTCATTCGGTATTACAGCGCTTTGCAGCATCGGCCCTATAATCTCCGTTCTCGTTCTTGGTATTTGCCTTAAAATTGACGGCGGTACGTATATTCCGAGCGCACCGAATATTATAGATACTACTCGTGATGGAATATGGCTGTATTGCAAAGGTATCGTAAGATATGCCGAAGAGGTGGCGATGGCACTTCTGCCAATAATTATATTTACTGTAATTTTCCAGCTTATAACAAAGGCGTTTTCAAAAACACAGGTCATCAGAATATTTATCGGTGTTGTCTACACGTTCTTAGGTCTCGCAATATTCTTAACAGGCGCAAACGTAGGATTTGTTCCGACCGGCTCAACGATAGGCTCATCACTTGCAAGTATATTGGGTGGATGGCTTCTTGTGCCAATCGGTATCCTTCTCGGATTTTTCATTGTAAAGGCAGAGCCTTCGGTATACGTCCTCAACCGTCTCGTTGAACAGATGAGCGCAGGAGCTATATCGGGAAAGCTTACCGGACTCGGACTCTCAATAGGTGTTTCGGCTGCTCTTGGACTTTCTTGCTTAAGA
This sequence comes from Eubacteriales bacterium, assembly GCA_045532675.1. Classification (GTDB taxonomy): domain Bacteria; phylum Bacillota; class Clostridia; order Oscillospirales; family CAG-272; genus UBA1740. Next base: position 11,503 of record JAZSGJ010000035.1, read on the forward strand.
ATTATAACCGGCATTTCTATAATGTGGATACTTATACCCGGTTACGTTATAGCGCTTACGCTTTGTTTCTTCGTTCCCAAAATTTTTGTCGGTATTGCATTCGATTCCGGTGGAGTTGCAAGCGGAACGATGATGAGCGGTTTTGTTCTTCCCCTTGCCATAGGCGCATGTAGCGCTCTAGGCGGAGACGTTATGACAGACGCATTCGGCTGTGTTGCATTCGTTGCCATGGCGCCTATAATTGCAATTCAGATGTTTGGACTTCTCTACAGCATAAAATCAAAGAGAAGAACTCGCAGCTTCATATCCAAAAACGAAAGCTTTACCGAATATCCGCGCAAAGATACTTCTTCCGTCAGCATAAAGGAGATGTCAAAATGAGAAAAAAGCATGATGACAAAAGAGTTAAAATGCTTGTCAGCATAATTAACAAATCCGACCAAGAAAAGCTTACAGAAACTCTTAACAGATACTGTACCGCTATGCATTTCTCCGGGATTGGACACGGCACAGCACGTTCACACCACAGAAGCTATTTCGGAATAGACGATGTAGAGAAGCGCATAACTTTTTCTCTTATCCCCGGGCATCTTGAGTACACTCTTTTGAGTGCAATTGGCAGAGAATTAAAACTTTATCTTCTTGGAAAAGGCATAGCATTTACAACCCCCATCTCAAGTATATCAAACATAATAGAAGAACCCATTATATCGACACCGGAAAGAGAAACACGAACAATCAAATCTCACGTTTCTAAAAAGGAGAAAACAAGCATGCACGAATTGGTAATAGCAGTTGTTAATGAAAAATATTCAGACGTGGCAATTGATGCGGCACGAGCGGCAGGAGCTACCGGTGCTACCGTTTTTCACACAAGAAGCGTAAATAACGCAAAAATTGAAGGCGCAATGGGCGCTTCTATCCCTGACGAAACCGACTCTATATTCTTTCTTACTAACAACGAATACAAACTAAAAATAATGGAAGCTATACGCGATTCCGCAGGATTAAAAACCGAAGGAAGCGCAGTCATATTCTCAATACCGGTCGATGATTTAATAGGAATCGGACGTTTTGACGGAGAAACAGACGAGGATTAATTTTTTGTGGCTGCATTTTTAAACCTTTATTACGTGCTATTGTATAAATTTTTAAACTATGCAGCCACATCTAATTTAAAACATTTTTGTTCAAATGTACGTTTGTCAATGATGTGAGACCAAAAAGTTAAAAAAAGAAATTGGCAAGTTAGAATAATGCTCTGCGAGGTGAATGGATGAGGGGTGGAGCGAAGCGGAACCCCGAAGAAATGAAGCTCGCAGAGCATCAGCCGCCGAGCTCGGTTCGCTTCTGAATGGGTGTTTTCCACCCCAAAACCGCCATCGGAATACGGTTTGAACGGTATAGGTAAGACTTCATCTGTTTTAGCAAATCGTGGTATGAGTAGAACTTCAGATAGTTGTAGAAGCGTTCTTGATCGTTTCTGTGGCTTCGCTCAACCTTGCCGTTATGCCAAGGAGTTCTCGGGCGAATGGTTTTGTGCGTAATACCGAGATCTTTGAGAAAAGCATCAAAGTAATGCACACGTTTTGTTTTTTGCGTGTTGCAAAATTCAGCCCCGTTGTCTGTTTGTATCGTTTCCGGAGCATAGCCAAAGTAAGCAATAGCTCTCTTCACGAAATCTACGGAAGAATAACCGCTTTGCTCTCTGTATGGATATATGAAACGCTCTCTTGAAGCTTCATCAATCATTGTGTATTGGTAGAATTTCTCGCCATCTTTACCTGAATAACAAGCAGCGGGTACAACTTTAACGTCGAGTTGCCACTTAATACCTAATACGGTAGGCGTGTCGTATTTCTTGTTGTGTTTGGACTTTTTCTTTGTGGATTCAACCTTTTTCCTGAATCCAAGACGCACGAAAACACGGTAAAGAGATCCGGGATTCCTTGTATATCCCTTATCTTCTTGGAGTTTACCGTAAAGCTCACAGATTGAAATGTTGGGGTTTCTTCTATGGTAATCCTTAATCCACTTTAGTTCCTCTTCGGTGTGTGCGTTAGGATGCGGAGAGTTGGGTTTGTGAGATTTTGGAATGAGAGATTCTCTCGTTCCGTCAT
>JAZSGJ010000011.1:0-16263 GCA_045532675.1 Eubacteriales bacterium
GCGACAACCTTCCGTACTGGCATTAATGTAGGCGGCGGTGACAGGAGTGCTGCGAAAAACTTTTCAATTGCAACGAGCTATGTAACAGTTAACAGCTACTCGGAAGATTACGATTCGGGAACAGAAGCTTTCGGTCTTGACGATTATATATCTGAGGACGATTTCACAGCTCCTCTTTATAACTGTGAAGACGTTGTTTACGGTGCAAATTACATCCATGACAACGCAGTTGCAGGTCAGGATGCCGTAACAGTTACATATGCTGACGAATCTGTTGAAAAATATCAGAACTTTGCTGCTTTTGGGCTTGCTCTCTCCGAGAAGAGCACTGATGAGCTTAATGGTGCAATAATTGAGACAAGAAAGAATATCAAGAATTTTCATCTCCACGACGGTATTCCTTTCGTAACGTTTATTGCAAAAGACGGAGCTGAGGTTACAATTCCTCAGTCAGCGAACGATGACGGTTATATAGTTTCCGTAGCTACCAACGAAGACGGAACAGTTTCTTACACCGTTAAGTTGGCAGCACCTGCTAACATAGTTTTTGTTGATGCTAACGGTAACGTTCTTGCAACAAAGCAGTCACCTCTCGGTGCAAAGCTTAAGACGCTTGACGTTCAGGTTCCCGTAATCCGCGGAACAGGCAATAAATATACAGTCCTTGACAAGTGGGTTGTGAAGAACGGAGATGGCAAGGAGATTGAGTTCTATGGAAATGATACGAAAATTCTTTCCGATTACACATTCTACGCTTCCGACGTTTTCACACCCGGTGTTAATTCCATCGTTGTAAAGGCGACCTACAAGGAAGTAGATCTTGCGTTCTCGGTCCTTACAGATTCCAAGAATTCACTTATACTTAATTCAGAGATTAATTACGATACTTATACTGACATATCTAAAATTTCTGATGTACTAGCAGCGGCTGAAGAAGACGTTAATCTTGTTCTCCATGAGGACGCTACGATTGCTGCCGATAAATCAATCGTTGTTAAGTCAGGTGCAACTCTTGACGTTGACCTCAATGGCAACGCAATTAATCAGGTTGGCGGAGTTATGTTCCTTCTCAATGACGACGCAACTCTTAATATTATTTCTGAAGCTGCAAAGGCTGAGCTTAAGCAGACAAACGCAGTTGCTCTTATCACCGCAGCAGAGGATGCATATTCCTACAATATTAATATTGTAAGCGAAAAGGATAAGGATATCACCGTAAATGCAGGTACCCTTGTTGATATCAACGGCGGAGCATACAACGCTGAAGCAAAAGCGTTCTCTGCAACTGATGAAGCTCCTGTTGAAATCAATATCAGCGGTGTAACCGTTAATGCTGTTTCAACTCTCTCCGGCGCTATATTCAATATCGCTACGACCGAGGTTGCCCTTAATATAACAGACGTTACTGTTATTAGCACAGTTGGCGGCGCAATATTTGCTTCCGAGCTTATAAGCGAACTTGATTTGGCAGATGCAGATATAGTTGTTTCCGGTTCAGTTCTTTCCGCTAACGGACATAATACAGCAGCAGTACTCGGCGCATTCGGCGCAAACCTTACTATCGAAATAGCTGACACCGAGATAAGCGGTGACATATTTGCAGAAAATATTGACGGCACAGTTTCAATCGGCGCGAACACAAAGTTTGAGCTTGGAACTAACGCTATTAAGTATACCGAGATTTCTCTTGTTGACGACCTTACTCTTGCAGAAAACTGCACACCGGTGAGAGCAAATCTCTATGACAAAGACCTTGACGTATATTACGGAATCGTAGTCCTTGATGAGACGGATGCTGAGGCTATGGCTAACGTTGTTACCGTAACCTGGCTTGATCCCAACGGCGAAGTATTCGCTGTTGAAGAATGGATTAAGGGAAGTACTGCAGTTGGATACGACACTAACGATTTCGGTGTTCTTACCGACACAAAGAACGGCTGGTACACTCTCGGATACGCTTCTTGGGAAGACGAGAACGCAGTTGACCTTAAGTACAATCCTGATTATACGTTTGATAAGGACGTAACCTTCAGACCTGTTATGGGAATTGTTGCATCCGTTGCAGTTAAGGTAAATATGTCTCTTCTTACTAAGTTTGAGGCCAACCTTTACATTCCTCTTGCAACTCCTGAAAATGTTGAGATTCTCGGTCTCTTTACACATTACGATGCATCCTACGGTGTTAACTATCTCTACAGCGTTGATGAAAGGTCTCTTGAGTACGCTTCTATCGACGGTATGGAATACGTTAAGCACAGCTTCTTCTTCGATAACTCGGATATCGATAAGGCAGTAACTAGATATCTTGCAATCGAGGTTGACGGCGAAGTAATGGTGCAGAAGATTACAGTTGACCTTCTCGGCTACGCTGAGGCTGCTATGGAGCAGTACGGATGCGGCTCTGAAGAAGCTGTACTTGCATACAATCTTGTCAATTACGCTAACGAAGCATACGAGTTTAAGACCGGCGCAGAATACGCTCCCGCAACCGAATTCCTTGCACTTGCTGACCACGATACAGAGACATGCACCTGCGGATTTGTTTACGACTATGACCTTGATGAAGTTTCTCTTAACTACAAGGCAGGTCTAGGAGATGGCGTTTACGGCGTAAGCTATGACATTTCAAGCGAAATGCCCGCATTCCTTCTCTATGCTAATACCGATGCTGTGACCGGCGCTTCTCTCATAAAGGAGGTTAAGATTCAGTTCTACGGTATCAACGGTTCTGTTGATGACACAAAGTATGAATACAATCTTACACTCGTTCGCGGTAAGGACGTTACTATTGATAACGTTAATTACGCGACCTTCTCGTTCGAGTCAATGCCTCTTTACAACGTAGCAGAGGTTATGAATATTACGGTTACCGGCGTTGACGATTCCCAATATACCGGTACGTACAGCCTTGCAACCTATATTTATCACTTCATCTGCTATCCTGCAGAGGACATCGGACTTGACGTAGCAAAGGCTCTTTACTCCTTTGCAAAGGTTGCTAGCGACTATAAGAACCTTGCTGACTGATTAAATTAAACAACAAATGCGGGGGTGAATCCCACTCCCGCAAATCTAAAATAAATATAACAAGAAAAGCATAACATGATTGGGCAAAAAGAGCGGTCGAACGCATCCGATGAATAGTCGGGAAGCGAGCACTGCTCTTTTTGATTTTACTGATTTCAAATCCGGTACGTGACGTCGTGGCATAATTCCCGCATCCCGTAAAACTTCCTGAGCTTGAAAAATATTGATATAGGAGAGCTTGAAAACAAGTCTGCAATAGCCTACGATATAACCTCATCCTTGCCCGGAGTACAACTTCGGCAGGCGTTGAGTCGGTCTCAGTTTCTCTTGTAGGAATATCCGGTTCGAACAGATACGCAAATATACCCGTTGCATTTGAGCGTATGATATCAGGCGTTGCGTATATAAAGACAAACGTTATAATCGGCGGCGAACTTACGGAATGCTACCTCTACCATAGCGAGGAAGCTACATTAAGCATTTTGAAGTTTACGGTTGCATATGCCGACGGTACAAAGAATATGGAAGTTACTCGCTTTCAGCTTATGATGCCGCTTCTGTTGCAATGTATGAATTCGCAGAAATCTGCAAGGCATATAAAACAAATAAAAGATATTAATTAGAAATTAAAAAAGGGGCAGAGTTTAAAACTCTGCCCTTAAACTTATATTCAATCAAATTGCATGGATACCGTTTTTAACGTCTGCGTTTGAGTCAAGATTGTATTTTTGATTCTTTCTCCAATCAAAGAACTTGATTGCAACCTGCTCAAAAAGAGCTAGTGAAAGAAGGTCCTCATCCTGCTCCTGATAGGGAGCGACTCTTTGACGGAGTGCATCAATTTCCGGAGCAATTTTATCAGCAGGTCTGTAATCGATTACGGCATCGTCACCGATAATTTTCTTTCTGAATTCATCGGATACGGGAGCGGGGCATTTGCCGTACTCACCGCGAACAAGTCCTTTGAATTCTTTTGTAACTCTCGCGTATCTGCCTTCGTTAGCAAATATAACATTGTTAACCGCCTGTGTTCCGACAATCTGAGACGTAGGCGTAACGAGGGGCGGGAATCCTGCATCCTCACGAACTCTTGCAACCTCTTCAAGAACCTCGTCCAGCTTATCTGATTTTCCTGCCATCTTAAGCTGGGAAATAAGGTTTGAAAGCATACCGCCGGGAACCTGATAGCGAAGAGTATTGACGTCAACCTTAAGAACCTTTGGGTCGATAAGTGCGTTTTTAAGATATTCTTCACGAATCTTATTGAAATGCTTTGCTACGACATCAAGCTTAGCAAGGTCAAGTCCTGTATCGTACGGTGTGTTGCTGAGAGTTGCAACGAGAGATTCTGTAGGAGTATGCGACGTACCCATAGCAAAAGGAGATATTGCGGTGTCAACACCGTCAACATTAGCTTCAATTGCCTTGAGAAGTGTCATTGAACCAAGACCCGCCGTATAGTGGGTATGAAGGTGAATCGGGATCTTAACAGTGTTTTTAAGAGTTTTTACAAGCTGATATGCATCAAAGGGTTTAAGAAGACCGGACATATCTTTTATGCATATCGAATGAGCGCCCATTTCCTCAAGCTGCTTCGCGTATTCCGCAAAGCTTTCGTTTGTGTGGAAGGGAGATGTGGTATAAGAAATAGCAGCCTGAACATGTCCGCCTTCCTTAATAGTTGCTTTAATAGCGGTTTCAAGGTTTCTTGCATCGTTAAGAGCATCGAATATACGAATGATATCAATACCGTTTGCTATAGACTTTTGTACGAAATATTCAACTACGTCATCAGCGTAATGACGGTAACCGAGAATGTTCTGACCGCGGAAAAGCATTTGAAGCTTTGTATTCTTTACGTGAGATCTTATGGTACGGAGTCTCTCCCAAGGATCTTCATGAAGGAATCTAAGGCATGTATCAAACGTAGCTCCGCCCCATGCTTCAAGAGAATAGTAACCGACTTTGTCCATATCCTCAAGGATAGGAATCATTTCTTCGGTTGTCATACGGGTTGCCGCAAGTGACTGATGAGCATCACGGAGAACAGTTTCTGTTATTAAAACTTTTGACATTTTTTATATCCTTTCAAAATTTTTAGCTTAGCGGAAGAAGCTTAAAAATACTCCTGCCGCAACAGCAGAGCCGATAACACCGGCAACGTTCGGTCCCATAGCGTGCATGAGAAGGAAGTTTGAGGGATCAGCCTTGCGACCTTCATCCTGTGCAACTCTTGCTGCCATCGGAACAGCGGAAACACCAGCGGAGCCGATAAGGGGATTGATTTTTCCGCCGGAAAGCTTGCACATAATCTTACCCGTTATAAGTCCGCCGCACGTTGATAGTACGAACGCACAAAGACCGAGAGCAATTATATAAAGTGTCTGAGGTCTTAAGAAGTTTTCGGCATTTGCGGTAGCACCTACAGAAACACCGAGGAAAATAGTAACTATATTACACAATTCGTTCTGTGCTGTTTTAGAAAGTCTGTCAGCAACACCCGAAACGTTGAAGAGGTTTCCAAGCATAAGGAAACCAACAAGCGGAGCCGCATCGGGAACAATAAGAGTTACGATAAGAGTTACTATGATAGGGAAGACAACCTTTTCAACTGTAGAAACAGTGCGAAGGTTGGTCATTTTTATCTTTCTTTCCTTCTCAGTAGTAAGAAGTCTCATAAACGGAGGCTGAATAATAGGAATAAGAGCCATATATGAATAAGCCGCAATGGCAATTGCACCGAGAAGGTGTGGAGCAAGCGTCTTCGTTACGAGAATAGCTGTAGGTCCGTCTGCGCCGCCGATTATACCAATAGCACCGGCTTCCATTGGAGTGAAGCCAAGACAAAGAGCAGCAACGAAAGCCGCAAATACGCCAAGCTGCGCTCCGGCACCCATAAAGAGTGACTTGGGATTAGCAATTAGGGGAGTGAAATCGGTCATTGCTCCAACGCCAAGGAAGATAAGCGAAGGATATATTCCAAGCTTAACTCCTAGATAAAGCACGTCAACAAGACCGCCGTTATTAATGACTTCCTTTATCATAGTAGTCATCTTAATATGTATAACGCCGCCGTCAATAGTTGCGGAATTACCGAGAAAATTAGCAAACTGAGTTTCTACCTCAGCAAGTGAGAGTCCTGCGTTTTTTAAAGCTTCTTCAGAAAAATCAAGAAGAAGTGTGCCCTCCGACGTTACTGAATGAAGTGTATCGGGAAGCCAGGAAAGGAAGGCGTTAAATTCGGGAGCAAGACTTCCGACCACCATTCCGTTTTCCACCGTCAGATAATATTCATCAAAGAAAAAATCAAGATGAATAAGATTCGCACCCGGAAGATTTGCAAGAAGCATACCAAAAGCAATAGGCATAAGCAAAAGCGGCTCAAATTTTTTTACAATAGCTAAATAAAACAAAGCGCCGATAATTACATACATTATAATATATTGCCACCAATTGCTCTCGGAAAACAGCCTAGCAATACCTGTAGTGCCAAGAAAATTTTTAATAGCATCTAACATTTATATTACCTCTGCCGTAAAATAAATCAGTTAATTGTTGCAATTGTATCGTTTGCGTTTACAGAAGCACCCTTCTGTACATTTACTGATGCGATTACACCGTCACAGGGGGCGGGAATGTCATTTTCCATTTTCATAGCCTCAAGCACGCATATAACATCGCCTTTCTTAACAGTCTGACCTGCAGAAACCTTGACGTCAAGAATAGTACCGGGCATAGGAGACATAACCTTGTTTGCACCTTCTGCGCCGGCAGTGGCAGGAGCTTTGGGAGCAGCAGGAGCGGGTGCGGGTGTCGCAACAGGAGTTGCTACGGGAGCGGGAGCAGAGAATACAGGAGTCGCTACAGGCGCCTGAGTTACTTCGCCGGCTTCTTCAACAACAACTTCATAAGTTGTTCCGTTTACAGTTATATTATATTTTTTCATTGTTTTATCCTTTCATGACAGTAGTATTAATTATTTTCTTTTAAATGATACAACTCTGAATTTTATGTTTTCACCGCATTCACTTTCCGCCATTGCAATTGCTGCGGCAATAACTGCGACGGTTTCAGCATCTGAAGTTGTATATACGGGAACTTGCTGAGGTATAGACTCAACATTTGTTTTTTGGTTCTTTTCTTTAGCGGGGGCATTTGTGAAAACCATTTTAAACACCGTAAGTAAAGCCCATATAATTCCAAGAACTGAAAATATTGCGCCCATACCAAGCAAAAGCATTTGTCCTCCGAAGCCAAGCGCTTCGGTCCAACCGAGCGTGTCCCTGATCGGCTGATCAAACTGGTCGGGTGATATGCTTAATAAAAAATTCATTATAAATTCCTCCTAAAATCTAAAGAGGAAGTATTTTGCGGCGAGATACGTTTGCAGTGCCTTTTGCCGCAAGCATAAGCAGAGCGGAGCAGATTCTTGCTCTGAGTTCATTTATGCTTATTATATCATCAATTTCACCGCTTGCTGCTGCGACTGCAGGCGATGCAACGGTTGCTTTCCATTCGCTAATAAGCTCTTCTCTGGGCTTTTCAAGAGTAATATATTTATCCCAAGAGAATGCAACGCCCCTTTTGGCATTAAGCGCACCTATTTCTGAATTTTCAGTTGCATAAACCAAATCGGCGCCGAGCGCTTTTGAGCCAAGAAGAACGAAAGCTGCTCCGATTGCGTGACCAAGAATAATTGTAACTTTCGGAATTGTTGATGTTGAGTAAGCAAACGCAAGCTTAGCAAGCTCGGGAGCAAAGAAGTCCTTTTCATTTTCTTTAGAAACCTCAAGTCCGAGTGAATCAACGAGAGTTACTACAGGAATAGAGAATGCATCACAGAAATTAACGAATTTTGCAATCTTTCTTGCAGCAGATACGTTTAATTTTCCCTCATTAACAGCAAATGAGTTAGCAACGATACCGCACTTAACTCCGCCAACAGTAGCAAAAACGGTAGAAACAGAAGGTTCAAAATCGTGTGAAACCTCGTAAAAGACTCCGTTATCGGTAATTACTGAGATTGCGGAAAGAGCGTTTCCGGAAAAATCAAGCTCACCAAGTTTTTTATTAAGATTATCAGCGCATTCACTGACAATAACGCCAATCGAAGCATTATCCGGAATATAGGATATAAGAGTTCTTATATAAACTGCGCACTGTTCAGAAGATGCGCTGTAAGTAATTATAGCATTCTGTGCGTTTTCTTCACCTGTTATTTCAGGAGATGAAACGTAAAGGGAAGCGTCATCGCTTTTTATGACAAAATCAAACATTGATGCGATAGCCGCTGATGTTCCGATGCATTTACCTGCAACAAAAGCAATCTGAGGAATAACCCCTGATGCCTTGGAGACGCATGCCATAATTCTGCCGTATGCGGCGAGGCCCACTGTACCTTCAAAAATGTCAGTACCGTTAGAGTCGAAAATACCGATAACAGGCGCTCCGTTTGAGAGAGCGAGTGTGTAAAGATCGGCAATTTTCTTTGCGTGGCGTTCGTCAATGACGCCACCCATTCTTGAAGAATCTTCCGCAAAAGCAAAGACAAGCTTTCCGTCTATTGCTCCGTAACCGCAGATAACTCCTTCAAATTCGTTTGCGTTTTCCGTGGACATGAAGTCGGAAATTCCGCGCTTAGCGTATGCACTTGTCTCAACAAACGTGTTTGCGTCGAAGAGCAGAGCAAGGCGATCTCTCGCATCAGAGCTCGTTCCCTGAATAAGAGATGCGCGAAGTTCATCAACCGTTGGAAGCCCACAGATTTCGGGTTTTGTGTATTTGTTCAAACCGAATTCCCGATTTGCTTTAAAAAGCAAATCTCTCCTTCCATAAAAAATAACTATTATAGGTAAAAATTGACATATTATCTACAAGTTGCCCAAATTTCACCAAATATAATATACCACCAAATCACAAATATGTCAAGAGTTTTTTTCATAATATTAAATAATTAATTATTTAACAAACTCACAATATATAAAAAAAGATGCAATGTAAAACAATGCACCTCATTTTTATTTGTTTAAAGAAATTAAAGTCGCATTCAACCTCCTTATATCGTCTGATAAATGCGAAACCATAATAATAAGCTTGGATTTGCTTTCTCCTGATATAAGCTCGTAAATCTTTTCTCGAAGTTTATCGTCAAGCTCTTTCGTTGGTTCGTCAAGCAAAACAACTTTGCTGTCCTTTAAAAAAGCTCTTGCAAGAGAAACTCTTTGTTTCATACCACCGGAAAGCTCGGTTGGATAAAGATTCATATCATCACTGGAGAAACCAAGAAAAGAGAGCATTTGCTTTGATTTAAGTACAAATTGCTCATTGCGTTTATCGCTTAAAGCAAATACAATGTTTTCGAGCGCCGTCAGATTAGGAAAAAGCCTGTATTCCTGAAAGGCAAATGAAACATTTTTGAATCCTCCGCCTTCTATTTCTCCTTTATAACGGTTGTCAAGTCCTGCAATCATACGAAGAAGCGTTGTTTTGCCTACACCGCTGTCACCAACGATAGCGTATAGTCCGGTATCATTAAATTTATAAGAAAAATCATCAAAAATTATTTTTTTATCGAAGCTCTTTTTTATTTCGGATAGAACTAAACTCATATTTTACACCTCCTGAGAAAATGTTTCGTTAATTTTTCAAGAGAAATACTCATTAAAATAATGATAATAGTCCATGCAAAAACACTTGAAGTATCAAAATTGTATTTAGAGTCATTTATATATTGACCGATTGAATTTTTTGTATATGAAATTATTTCAGCTGCAATTTCTGATTTCCAGGCAAGTCCCGTCGAAGTAATAACGGCGGGAATTAAAAATTTTTTTAGACTTGGAAGTATAAGAATTCTCATTTTTTTGAAAAATGGAAATTCATATACCTGACATACTTCTATAAGGTCAATGTCTATTGAATTAAATCCATCAATAGTATTCTGCCATATTATCGGCATAACCATCAGTATAGCGATAAAGACGGCAAGTGAATCTCCACTCATCATAACCCACAAAATTATAATGAAGGTTGCCACCGGTGTTGACTTTATTATAGACATAAGAGGCGTGACTAAGGAGTTTAATAAGGAAAAAGCATTAGTTAAAAATGCAAGAGTTATTCCGAGTATACAGCCGAGAAAAAGTCCTAAAATAACTCTTAGTAGCGTATAGAGAACTACTTTAATGAAATATTTTGAACGTAAAATCACAAACAAAGCCGAAAATGTATCGGATACAGATGGTAAAAAATAAGAATTGTTAACTAAGGCGGAAGATAAATCCCAAATAAAAATCCAGAACAGAAGTGGCACGAGTATACGTGCCACTGTAATAAGCATCTTATTTTTCATAATAAAACTCAAGTTTTTTTGGAGCAGAAATTCCAAGTGCCTTGTAAAACGCTGTGAGAGAAGCTTTCATATCGGCACCGTCAATATAAACTATCGAACCGTTAAGATTCGTTAATGCTTTTTTTGCCGCAGGAACAGCACCCATAACTCCGGTCTCAACAACGTATTCTGCAGCTGTATCTATGTTAGCGCTGTCAGAAATAAAATCAATTGAATTTTTATACTCAAGAAGGAAGTTGTCAACGACTGTTTTGTGCTCACTTACAAATGTTTTACTTGCAACAACGCATCCCATGGTAAGCTTGGTTTTGAAATACTGATTCCAAACGCTATTAAGATTAATGTCAACCGAATACGAAATAGTCGTATCTGCGTTCTTTGCAATAGTAAGAAGTGAAGACGTAACTATTGGCTCGGGAACAACAGCGATAGGAACGTTACCTGCAACAATCTGTTCACCAAGCTGAGCGGGTGTAACAATCTCTGTGCCGTTAACAGCGGTTGAAACAGTTGCATTAACGTTTGCAGCCTTAAGTAAATATTCAAGAATCATTTTGGGAGTTCCGTTTTTGCACGTATATACAGTCTTTCCTTCAAGCTCAGCAAACGAAGTGATTGTGGTGTTTGCATCTGTCAACAAAAAGAGTGTATTTAACGTATTAACAGCAAGTACAACGGTGTTATCGTCTGTTGTGTTATAATAAGTAACAGCTTCATTGGTTGGTAAGCAGATTACGTCGATTTTTCCTGAAGTTAAAGCTGCGGTAGCTTGCTTTGTATCGGTAAATTTCTCAAAGGTATACTTTTCATTACCAGACTCGGCACTGCTGTTATCATGAATCAGTTTTGCCATTCCCATTCCTGTAGGACCTGCCATATAACCGACTCTGATCGCGGTTTTATCATCAGATGATGAATTACAGCTTGCAAACGAAAACAAGCATATCGAAATTAAAATAAGTGTTGCTAATTTTTTTTTCATTTTCTTAAATCCTTTCAAGACCATCTAGGTCTAATATATATATTTTTTTATTTTTTAAACAAATCAAACCCGCATCCGTAAGTGAATTTATGGCACGGTAAATTGATGCTCTGCCAACGTTTATTGACTCAGCAGTTCTTTTGCAATTGAACGGAAATTCGTTTTTTTGCTTTTTTATACATTCTGAAACAATATAGCTTGCAAGCTTCTGCTCAACATTATCCGATGCAAACGTTGAAATTTTTCTATTTAAAAAGGAGATTTTTTTTGTTAAGAAGGAAATAACGTTCATTGCTATTTCAGGTTGTTTTTTAAGAATAGATAAAAAATCTTCTTTGGTTATAAATAAAATTTTTGAATTACGTGATGAAACAATTTGTGTTGGATATTCGTTCTCAGCGGATAAGACTGCTAAAATTCCGAAAGATTCTCCTTCTTTGACAGTATTAAGCGGAACTAAGGTTCCATCGGATTTTAATTTATTTATTATACATTCTCCGTTCATTAAAAATCCGATTTTTTTTTCATACTGATGAGGTTCATAAATCGATTCACCGTGAGAAAATGATTTAACTTCAAAATTTAATTCTGATAAAATTATTAAAGCGGTTTCTCTCTTAATGGAAGAAAACAGAAATGTTTTTAGAAGAAAATCTGCATTTTTCTGAGACATATTGTTCTCCAAAGTGTATCATTTGAGACAATTATACATGTTTTTTCAGCTTTTGTCAATAGTTTTTTCTTTTTTTGTAAAATAATTGTTTAAAAATAAAAAATATAAAAAAAGTGTCAAAATATTGTGAAAAACCATTGCAATTAAACTAAATATGTGTTATACTTATGCTTAGATATTTTAAATAAAAACTGTAGAGGTTATTTAATGAACGGTTTTCTTAACGTCAATTCCACCGGAGTAGGCGATACGTTTTCGAATTTCTTTTCGACTTTAAAAGATTCGTTTTTGTCGTTTACTGTGTCCGATGTTATAGATATATTATTACTTGCTGTTATTCTTTTTTTTACATTTGGTTTTTTAAAGAGCAGAAAAGCAGGAGCTTTACTTATCGGAGTTGCAATTATTTTCGTACTTACCGCTGTTGCTTTTGTTTTTGAGCTTAACGCTACTTATTTTATATTTTCATCAGTTATCGATGTTGGAATTATTGCCTTGCTTATAATTCTTCAGCCGGAAATACGTGATGCTCTTGAAAAAGTAGGAACCGGTTCTGTAAACAGCTTGATACCTTTTGGTGATCAAAAGAAAAAAAGGCAGATGTATTCGAATGCTATCGATCAAATCTGTTTGGCTGTTAATGATTTATCAAGAAGCAAAACAGGCGCGCTTATCGTTATATCGCGCACTATAAAGCTTGATGAAATAATAGAAACCGGAATCTCCATTAACGCTGACGTAAATTCATTTCTTCTAAGAAACATTTTCTATGATAAAGCTCCTCTTCACGACGGAGCTGTGGTAATCGATGATGCGAGAATAGCCGCCGCGGGTTGTTTGTTGCCTTTAACCCGCAGAACCGATATCGACGGTGACCTTGGAACAAGACACCGCGCCGCTATAGGTATGAGCGAAACGAGCGATGCTATTATCATCGTTGTATCGGAGGAGACAGGAATTATCTCGGTTGCGGAGGACTGTACATTTACAAGGAACTACACTTCCGAATCATTGAGACCGTTTTTGAAGAGAAAGATTCTTCGCTCCTCGCAAGATAATGAAAATTGAGGTTTAGTCAAGTTATGAACAAGAAGTTTTTTGGTATAAAATTGAGTTCAATAATAGCTTTCGTTATTTGTCTTGTGGCATCTTTTGTAATTTGGATGCTCGTAAAATATCATCTGTCCTCAGAGACAGCCTTTGATTTTTCAAAATTCGCATTAATGAGCAGAGGTTAAAATGAGTTTAAATACTCGGGTGTTTACAGTTAACAGTATAAAGCTTCCGCTTAACGCCTCTCTTGAAGAGGCGTTTTCGGTTGCGACAAAAAGGTTAAAAAAGATTAATTGCGACACAAAGTGCGCAACGTTTTCAATATACAAAAAGAGCATTGATGCAAGAAACAAAAAAGATATAAGGTTCGTTTATTCGGTTTCGGTCATCGGTAATTTTCCTCAAATATCTTCATTAAAGCTTAAGGAATATGATATTTGCGAGTTGAATTCTGTAAATTCTCCCAAAATAGATTTTGGAAATGAAACTATGGAGTTCCCGCCACTTATAGTCGGATCCGGTCCTTGCGGACTTTTTGCAGCCCTTTTACTTGCGGAAAACGGATATAAGCCAACTCTTATCGAGCGTGGCGGAAGTGTTTCGGAAAGAAATGAGTGCGTTAATAAATTTTATTCAAACCACATTCTTGATTTTAATACAAACATTCAGTTCGGTGCCGGAGGTGCCGGTACGTTTTCTGACGGTAAACTAATTACAAGAATCAATGATCCGTATTCGGTTTACGTAATGAATAAGCTTGTCGATTTTGGCGCACCAAATGATATTATGTACGTTGCAAGACCGCATATAGGGACTGATATACTTGCTCCGATAGTAGAAAAAATCTTATCGAAAATAGAACATCTTGGCGGTAAAGTTCTGTTTCATACCAAATATATTGATTCAGTCTTGAAAAACGGTGTTTCGGTAGCAAAAACAAGTATAGGAGATATACCGTACGGAGCTTTAATTCTTGCAATTGGTCATAGCGCACGTGATACTTATGCTACGCTTATTGATAACGGCTATAAAATAGAAGCCAAACCGTTTTCGGTAGGAATGAGAATTGAGCATCTTACCGAAGATATTGACAAGGCTATGTATGGTGATTTCGCAGGTCATGAGGCTCTCGGTCACGCTGAGTACAATCTGTCTTATAATACGAAAACACGAGGTGTTTACACCTTCTGTATGTGTCCTGGAGGCGAAGTTGTTGCTGCTGCGAGTGAGACCGGCGGGGTTGTTGTTAACGGAATGAGCCGACACCAAAGAGACGGAAAAAATTCAAATTCGGCAGTTTTGTGCAGTATTTTTAAAGATGATTACGGTCAAACTCCCCAAAACGCTATTTCTTTTCAACGTATGATTGAAAGAGCAGCATATGATTCATCAGGAGCGAACTATTCGGCTCCTGTAATAACAGTAGGTGATTTTATAGACGGTATATGTATCAATGAGCCCAAGAGAGTTTTACCTACGTATATGAATTCTACTCACACAAAGCTTTGTTCTCCTGAAAAATATTTACCGGGATTTGTTTGCAATTCGATAAGAAATGCACTGTTAGACTTTGATAAAAAAATAAGCGGATTTGCATCAACTGATGCGGTCCTTACAGGAGCGGAAACAAGATCAAGCGCTCCTATCAGAATTTTAAGAAATTCCGATTCGCGCATTGCATTCGGAACTGACAATATTTATCCCTGCGGTGAAGGCGCAGGATATGCAGGCGGTATTACAAGCGCCGCAATTGACGGTATAAAAACCGCAATATCAATTATGAAAAGGTTTAAACCTTAATTACGGGTGAAATCAAGACCGTAAATTTAAAGATGAAATATTAAAATGGAAGGCAGGATTTTTCCTGACTGATGGTATACATAAATGAAAAAAAATAAAGCAAAGGAGAAAAAATGGATTCTTAAATCGGTTGATAACGGTAATTCGGATTTTATTATTAATAAAATTTCAAGAACATTGAACATTCATCCGATTATAGCCAAATTGCTATACAACCGCGGATATACCGATGTTGATTCAGCCAAAGCATTTATAGCTATGGAAAGCGAAATGCTTTGCGACCCTTTTCAAATGAAGGATATTGAAAAAGCAATTAGCAGAATTCATTCAGCAATCAAAAATAAAGAAAAAATTACCGTTTACGGAGATTATGACGTTGACGGTGTAACCTCTGTTTGTACACTATATCTCTATTTACAGTCAAAGGGAGCAGATGTTAATTACTATATTCCTAACCGCTCTGGTGAGGGATACGGCGTATCCAATTCTGCTATCGATATGATAAAAGAACAGGGGACAAAGTTAATCGTAACCGTAGATACGGGCACAACAGCTAATGACGAGGTTGAATATGCAAAGAAACTTGGTATCGACTTTGTTATAACCGACCACCATGAATGCAGAGCAGATATTCCAAATGCGGCAGCTGTTATAAATCCTCATAGACCGGACTGCACGTATCCTTTTAAGGAGCTTGCGGGTGTTGGCGTTGTGTTTAAGTTGATTTCAGCTTATGAAGAGCGTATATGTAAAAAAACACGTAGAAATGCCGCCCTTGACGTATTTTCAAAATATGCTGATCTTGTAGCTATTGGAACAATTGCAGATGTAATGCCTATAAAAAATGAAAATCGTATCATTGTCAGCTGCGGTCTTAAAATGTTGGAAAACACAGAAAGACCGGGCATACTTGCGCTCATGGATGCATCTTCATCAAAGGACGGGACAAAAAACGAAAGAAGAAAAAAACGTTCAAAAATTACTTCCGGTTATATCGGCTATACAATAGCGCCGAGAATTAATGCTGCGGGAAGAATAAGAAGCGCATCTATAGCCGTCGAACTATTCTTAGCTAAGGATATGAAATCTGCTTCTTTGATAGCGGATGAGCTTTGCACTGCAAACAAAGAGCGTCAGACCGAAGAAAACAAAATAATGAAGGAAGCGTACGAAAAAATCGAAAGTATGGATATAGAAAACAATCCTATTATAGTACTTGACGCTGATAATTGGCATCACGGTGTTATTGGTATCGTTGCTTCCAGAATTACAGAAAAGTATTCAAGACCTTCTATTCTTGTTTCCTTTGAAGGAAATGACCCGAATAATAAAAGTGACAGTGATGTCGGAAAAGGGTCGGGAAGAAGTATAAAGGGA
>JAZSGJ010000054.1:0-2946 GCA_045532675.1 Eubacteriales bacterium
CGGCGCCTTCATATCGGGGTGGCTGTCAACATAATCCTTCGCCAGCTCAAAGCCCTTTTGAACATTTTCGGGAGTGTTTTCAAGGCAGCGCCATTCCCATTTAACATCGGTAAATCTTATGGTATTATCCCATCCGAGCGATACATGCGGAAAAAACGGAGCCTTTACGGTCTCCTCAACGCATTTCCATTCAGCCTTGACATCCTCAAGTATGTCGGTATAATTTCTGTTCATCTTAGCGTAATCAAAGAAATTATAATGCGTAACTCCGTCAAATCCCGCCATATTTATAAAATCGAGAATGCTGGTGTTATCATCAAGCATAGTAGCGCGGTACTTCGGGCTTCTTATCGTCAGGTGAAGCTCAAGACCGGGGAATCCCGCCTTTACCGTCTCGTCACGGAAATATTGCAGAGCGTCAAGAGTCTCCTTAACGCCCCCAAGACCGCGGACAAGGTTCTCCGTGTCAAAGAGCATATAAACGGGCTTTCCGTCGATCTTGTAATAAGACGGGTGAGTGAAATACTTTTCTATCGTACGGTGAACTATATGCTCAAATGTCTTTCTGTCTACGGCTCCGTCCCAGATCTCCACCCCATTATTCGAGGTTCTCTTATCCCAAAGCGTGGTGGCGGGGTGATTTGCCCACATAAGATAGAATTTGACCTTATCGTTATTGCGAGCCTTTAGATAGCCGTTATCAAGGCACTGCTCAAGGAACGGACGGTTGTCAAACCAATACCAATCGTAAATAAACACATTGACGCCGTGAGCCGCTGCCGCCTCTATCTCCATTTCCATAACATACGGGTCAGCCTCATTCACATATCCCCAAAGAGGTCTTCTCGGCCACTGATGCTTCGGATAGCAGGGCTTAGCATCCTTTACTGTCTGCCACTCCCCATACCCTTCCGGCCAGAACATCCTCGTTCTCGGCTCGTCACCCGTATACGCCGGCCATATATATGCCGCGATATCGTACTTTTTCATACTCTGATCCTCCGTTATAATCAAATTCTTTCATCTTGATTATAACATTTCGCGAGAATAAAAACAAGGAATATTTATGACACAAAAAGTATTTATTTTTGATTTTTTCTGTACTTCAGCGGTGTAGCGCCGAATCTTTCGTAAAAGCTCTTAAAAAACTCCGTTCTGTTTGAAATACCGCATTCCGGAATTATCGTGTCTATACTCTTATCGGTCTCGACAAGCATCCTCTTTGCTTTCTTCATTCTGCAATCCTTGATATAGGCAACAGGCGGTTTTCCCGTATACGCTTTGAATATTCTTGAAAAATGCTCTACGGTATATCCGCATTTAACCGCAATCTCGTTTATCAGTAGTCTGTCGCCGCAGTTGCGCTCGATATAAGCGAGAAGCTGATCATTTATCGAAGCCCTTGCGCTTTGATTTTCAGTCATCTTCCGAAACACGACGCTTAAAAGCATTGAAAGCGCGGAATATATTATAAGCTCACCTGCGGGAGCGCTCGATCGCTGCTCTTCCTGAGTCCAATCAAGCAGCATTTCTATTCTTTTTTTCTCTTCTCCGTCGAAATGGAGCAGAAGGTTATCCTTAATGATACGGCCCGAAAGATCCGAAAAATCGCTTAAATGAAGCAGCAGAAAAACATCCTCCGTACCTTTAAGCGTTTCGTTTACATATTCCGGCTTAAGCATAATATCCACATAGCTTAGATTCCCGATCGGCGTAACGGTATGACGGCAGTGATAATTTATCAGAAGCATATCCCCGCCCTTGACATGATACTCCCTGTCGTCTATTTTATGGACCCCTTTGCCGCTCAGGGTATAAACCATTTCTATAAATTTATGAGTATGCTCTTCTTCCGTCTTTTTTAGATCAACTCTGTTGATAAAGTAATCGTTATCAAGGTCAAACTCGCCCGCCTCTTTTTTCTTTATAATACCCATCGTTCTTTCCGTTTCAGCTTGTTTTAAGGTAATAAATTGTACCATTTATTATCATGCCTTTATTATACCGCAAAAGCTATTACTTTGCAACAGTGAAATAATGCTGAACAATATAAAAAAAGTCGATTGTTAAAGTTCAAATCCCATCTGCGCGGCAATTTTGGCGTTTGGCATCTATTAAAATTGCACTGTGAAAAATGGGTATAAAAAAGCCCGGAAGCCTTGGCGTGATACTCTCAATGGAGTATCATGCCGGTTTTATTCGCCTTTGGCGAGTTGTATTGCTACGCAGTGATATTCGGCTTACGCCGAGTGATATTCGCTACGCGAGTTAGAAAGGCGAATAGAATATCACTGAAGCCGCAAGGCTTCAATATCACTATCGCATCAGCGATAATATCACTCCGACGAAGTCGGAATATCACTCTTGCTTTCTCTGCAGATTTGTGCTATAATCTAATCAGTATTATAGGGGTATAGGCTTTGCCAGAAGCCTTTGTAAAACGAAGGCGAAACTTGCAATAAAAGAGGACGACAAATAAGATTTTGATTAACGGAGAAGCACAAGATATGAAAAAACCAATTACGGTTTTCAGCAAGATGTTTTTTGGATTAGAACTCGCACTCGTTTTAGTTATACCCTTTGTTATTTGGTGGTCTACTACTCCTACCAATGTTTTAAATTCTCATTTCCTATATAAGTTGTTGGAAATTGTGGGTATTGTGGGATGCGGCTTGTTACCTGCAGGAATACCTGTTGGCATTATTGGAATTATTATGTCAAAAAGAATGGAACAATTGCGAAAGTCTACTCTCATTTTATCCATCATCAATTTATCTGTAGGAAGCATCGAGATTCTTATGCTGGTAGCACTTTTTTGCGCTGTTGTGCTTGGAGGAGTATCAGCATAATACATCAGTTCAATGAATCCCAATTTATCGAACAAATAAAACAAACCCCGACAGACTGAAAAATCCGTCGGGGTAATTTTTGTTTTCTGCATATCAA
>JAZSGJ010000017.1:0-6718 GCA_045532675.1 Eubacteriales bacterium
CGCCATTTGCGTCAATATATTTGTCAGACCAAATATCGAAATCAATGGTAAGATACTTATAATTAAAGTTTTTAATATCATCCGCACTAAAAGCAGTACCACCATTCTCCGCAATAGTACCACCTGCTATGCTGAAAAGAAGTCCACTGGTGGGACAAACCCTGGCATCACCATTATTATCCACGTGGCTGGTGCCGTTATGCGCACCGCTCGTCAAATGGTTTGTAGTCACATTGACAGTGAAACATTCATAACCTTTTGTTTGGCGCCCACTTCCGCATTCACCGATCTTCGCTTTGTACGTTGCCGTGGTTATACTACCCGTGGGCTCGGTAGTCGTTTCAGCCGAGGCAACTGTAGCCGTAACGACGCCGACCAAGAGACACACGGTTAATAAAACCGTTAAAATTTTTGTGATTTTTTTCATTTCTTTCTCCATTCTAAGATTTAATATTTTAAGCTTTAAAATTCAAATTCAATATTATTACGTATAAAGTAATAATGAAAGAATTCGAGATAGTAAGTCTATTATATCCTATAAATGTCAAAATGTCAATACACAAAAGCTGATTTCCCAATAATATGTAAAATTTCGTTATATTTCCACTAAAAATTAATGCGCATTTTGTTAATTTTGTTTATTTTGAGTATTCAAATGAACACCGAACAAGCACGTCGCGTTCATGCGCAACCTTGGTTTCAAGTTTTTCTGATACAGTTTTCATACGTCCTCCGGAAATTATAATTTCAAAGCTATTATACTGTAAACTAAAACAAGTTATAAAAATTGATAAAAAACCGCAAAAAAATATGCCGCGTTATTTACAAGCGGCATATCTTATGCTATACTTAAAGACAACAAGTCATAAACGGAGCTTTCATATGAACAAAACAGCTATACAAAATCTTGCTGCAGCGGCAATGCTGTTTGCGCTCGGGCTCGTCCTTCCCTTTGTGACGGGGCAGATACCCGAAATAGGCAATATGCTTCTGCCGATGCACCTTCCCGTTTTGCTTTGCGGATTCGTTTGCGGATGGAAATACGGACTCGCGATTGGCGCGCTGCTTCCGATTATACGTTCGCTTACCTTCGGTATGCCGCCCCTGTTTCCAAGCGCGGTAACAATGGCGTTCGAGCTTGCCGCTTACGGATTTCTTACGGGATTTCTTTACTCTATTTTAAAAAAGAAAAATATTACTTCGGTGTATATTTCGCTCATAGACGCGATGCTTGCCGGCAGAATTGTCAAGGGCATTGCAAACGCCGTCTGCTACGGAATCGCCGATAAGGGCTATACCTTTATGATGTTTATTTCGGGAGCATTCCTCGAGGCTATCCCCGGCATAATAATACAGCTTATACTTATCCCCGCGGTTCTCCTCGCAACAAAAAAAGCAAATTTCAAACCGTAAACCCGTTTCCGCGGACGCACTTATCCCCGTTTATTCATAGCCTTTTTCAAAAGGGGAATAAGCGCGAAAAGAAGGAGCGACACTAAGGCTGCCGCGAGGAATATCTCGGGTGCCGGTATGTATGACGTTGTCATAGTATCAGCTGAATCAAGGTCGGGCAAAGGAATATTTCTCAGGCTGTTTATGCCGTTTCCAATCATGGGTCCTAAAATCATGGGAATAAGAACACTGAAAACCATTCTGACACCTTGAAGCTTTCCGACATCTCCCGTCGGGGTGAAATCTCTGACAAGAGAGCCGGCGAGAGCAGATATAAAGATATATCCGCAAATCATCACGAATCCGGCTATACCGAAAAAGACGAGATTTGCCGTCTTTCCCATACCCTTCGCTATATACATAAGAAGAAGCCCGAGAGAAAAAACAGCCGTAGCTATATAAAGCATCGAGGGCTTATCCCGTCTGTCAGAAAGTCTTGTCAGGTAAAGATTCGCTCCCGCGCCAAAGAGGATTGCCAGGGCAAAAACAGCGCTGTATTCTATTACGGAAAAGCCGAGATACGTCTTCATGTATATTATGAGATAAGGCATAAATATCTGACACGCCACCCCATATACAAGTATAATCAGGAGCGTGAGATAAAACGGAGCGTTGCCATATATAACATTCGGTTTAAATCCGTAGAATATATCGCGCATGCTTCCGTTTTTCCGAAGGTCCGCGCTGTCCTTTATGAAAAATATACCGAAAATTCCCGATAGAGATATAGCGATACCCATAATTAAAAACAGATTTCTGTATCCGACGGCTTCGACAAGCATTCCAAAGCCACCCGCAACGATAAGCATAGCCGCAAGCGGAAGAATGGAGAGCACGCCTTCAACCATTCCTCTGTATTCCTTATCGGTATTATCTGTCACCCACGAATTAAAGCTTGCGTCATTTGCGCTTGATCCGAAAAGAGTCATTATACAATCGCCGACTATAACGAAAATCAGAGTTAATCTCACAGCCGTGTCAGAATCAACTCCCAAAAGACTTGCTGTAAGACTTGGGGAGAGGAATCCGAAAATCGCCACCGTAACTCCCCATATAATATAGCCGATTGAAATAAAGCTTTTTCTGTTTCCGGATTTATCCGAAAGCGTGCCTGCGATAAGCGTTATCGCAGTTGCGGTTATTCCCGAAAGCTGAACCATAAGCGTTATAGCCGAAAGATTCGGAGCTACCGTGTCGAAAACGAACATATTAAAATACATATTCTCAACAGACCAGGCAATTTGACCTATAAGTCCGAATAGAATAAGCACCGTCCAATTTGAACGGGAGAATTTTTTGTTATTCATATTCTCTCCACCTTTTTTGTTTTATGATAACATTTTATCATAACAAAACCGTTTTGTACAGTGCTTTTGGCAATAATATTAAAATTACCGCGCCTTTAATGCTCGGCGAGCCATTTTTCCGCCGACGCCTTAGAGGCTCTTTTTATATCCTCTTTTTTATATTTTGAGTCGCATCCACCGTTAGTATATATAAAATAGCTTCCGTCGGAGCTCTTATAAAGAATCTCCTCATATCCCGACGGATCACCGAAATTGCCGACTGAAATTCTTCTTATAACCTCTGCCGTCTCGGTATCATAGCACTTCTTGCATATAATCCTTTTCATAGCATTCTCCTTTCATTATGATAAGATATTTTATCATATTCCACGCCCCGTGTCAATCTTTCCGACCATGGTAAATTACGGAAGTTACATAAAGAGCCTTGATATAAGATTTATAATCACGCATATAATGAAGCCGAAAACCGTGGGCAAAAGGACCGAGAGAGCGGTGATTTTCTTGCTCCCCGTCTCCTTATACACCGTGATAACCGAGGTTGAGCACGGCCAATGGAAGAGCGCAAACACTGTCATAGAAAACGCAGTTGCGAGCGTCCAGCCGTTAGCCGCGAATATATCCGCCATGCCGGAGATTCCGACGTCTGCGCCGATAGCACCGCCCGAGGTGTAAATCATAAGAAGAATGGGAATAACTATTTCATTTGCCGGAAGTCCGAGTAAAAAAGCAAGCAATATTGCACCGTCAAGACCCATTATTCTACCGACGGGGTCAAGAAAAGCCGACACGCGCGCTATAAGACTTACTTCTCCTATCTTTATCGCGGAGAGAATAAAGATTAAAAGCCCCATAGGCGCAGCAACGGCTGCGGCTCTTCCGAGCACCGACAAAACTCTTGAAGTAAGCGAGCGAAAAATCACCCTTACAACCTCGGGGCGTCTGTAGGGCGGAAGTTCCACGGTGAAGGACGAGCGCTCCCCGCGGAGAAGTGTTTTTGAAAGTATAAAGGTGATAAGGAAGGTCACGAGTATGCTTAATACTATAAGTCCGAGCAGGCTTAGCGCAATATATCCCGACGGCACCTTGCCGACAAAGATAAGAAAGGCAGCGCTGACAATCGAAACGAGCATCGGCAGCCTTCCGTTACACGGAATAAAGCTGTTAGTGATAATGGCTAAAAGCCTTTCTCTTTTCGAATCGATAATTCTTGCTCCGCAAATTCCGACGGCGTTACAGCCGAGCCCCATACACATGGTAAGCGCCTGCTTTCCGCAAGCTCCGCACACGGCAAACGGGCGGTCGAGATTATACGCGACTCGGGGCAGATATCCCGAGTCCTCAAGAAGCGTAAACATTGGAAAAAATATTGCCATCGGCGGAAGCATAACCGCAACGACGCGGGACAGAGTTCTGTAAACGCCGAAAATCAGCGCCTCAATAAGCCATAGCGGAGCGCCTAAAAATTCAAAGATTGAGACGAGCTTTCCCTCAAGATGAACGAACAGCCGCGAGAGCGCCTCGGACGGATAGTTCGCGAGGAACATGGTTATATAAAGCACAAGACCCAAAAGCAGAAGCATTATAGGAAATGCGGTGAATTTTCCCGTAAGTATCCTGTCAAGCTTCCGCTCCCGCTCGCGAATACCGCCCCCCTCACGTCTCACCGCCGATGCGGCAATCCTCTCCGCATCCGCTATTATCGCGCCGACTACCGCATCTTTATATCCGTCCCCGTCCATTCCGGCATCAAAAAGGTATTCCCTTGCCCTCGCCACAGCATCCGAAACCTCTTTATCCGAAGCGGAAATTCCGAGATTCGAATAAATCTCACAATTCATATCAAAGTCGCCCTCGATAAGCCGCATGGCAATCCAGAAATGCGGCACGCCCCCCGTGTCATATTCTGAAATTGCGCGTTCGACCATATAAGCGGCGTTTCGTATCTTTTCGGGATAGGTGACGTTGTGCTTCGCCGCGCTCTCACCCGAAAGCGTGTATTCGTCAAGCTTCGAAATTAATTTTTTAAGGCTACCCTTCTTTCTTGCGACAGTAGGAATAACGGGAACTCCAAGCGAACGTGAGAGCGCATCCGTGTCAATTTTAATTCCCGACCTCTCGGCTTCGTCTATAAGGTTGACGCAAACAATCAGCTTATCCGTGACCTCAAGTATCTGAAGGACGAGACCGAGGCTATGCTCAAGAGAGGTCGCGTCGCAAACGGCAACCGTAATATCCGCGCCGCCGAAGCATATGTAATTCCTCGCAAGCTCCTCCTCGTGAGAATGGGCGAGGAGTGAATAGGTGCCGGGAATATCGGCAAAGGAATATATTTTTTTGCCGCCTTCAACGTCCGAGGTCGCAACGCTCACGGTTTTTCCCGCCCAGTTTCCGGTGTGCATATGCATACCGGTGAGTGAATTGAAAAGTGTGCTTTTTCCTACGTTTGGGTTTCCCGCAAGTGCCACCGAAATTCTTTCCTTTTCCGTCTTTTCCCTTTTCTTTAATTTAACAAGCACCGTACTCACCCTCCGATTTTATTCAATAATAACGCTCTCGGCGTCCTTGTTTCTTATAGCAATTACACAGCCTCTTACAAGATATGCGCGCGGGTCGCCGAACGGGCTTTTTCCTATGCATAATATGCGCGTTCCGGGAGACATTCCGACGTCAAGCAGACGTCTGCGCATATTTATTCCGTTCGTTATTTTCAAAACATTCCCGCATTCGCCGACTCTGAGGCAGGACAAATTTCTTTCTTTTTTCATACCTTTTCTCTTCTTTGAGCGGCGCAGGAAAATTTCCTGCTCATTAGCATATTATTCTTCTCTCTATAATACTGTGATTTATCTTGATTTTGAGAATTTAAAATGTTATAATTAGTTTATTAAACGAAACGGACGTAAAAAATGAAAAAAGAAAAGGCTTTTGCGATGTCGGAGCTTATCGGCTCTATGATAATATTCGGCACTATCGGTATTTTCAGAAGATATCTTCCGCTCCCCTCGGGACTTATTGCCCTCTCGCGCGGACTCATCGGCGTTATATTTCTTATTTTGGTTTTGCTTATAAAAAAAAGACCGATTTCTCTTATATCGGTCAAAAACAATCTTCCCCTGCTTTTAATTTCGGGCGCTCTTATAGGATTTAACTGGATTCTTCTGTTCGAGGCTTACGAATACACGTCCGTGGCAACCGCAACGCTTTGCTACTATATGGCGCCCGTCTTCGTTATAGCCGCATCCCCAATATTTCTCGGTGAAAAAATGACCGTTAAAAAGACAGTCTCCACCGCCGTTGCGCTCGTTGGCATGGTCCTCGTTTCCGACGTTCTGAACGTTGGAATAGGCGGTGTCGGCGAGGCTGTCGGAATTCTTCTCGGTCTCGGTGCGGCAGCTCTTTACGCAGCTGTCATTATACTTAACAAAAAGCTTAAAGATATCTCATCGTACGACCGCACGGCAGTACAGCTTACGGCTGCGTTCACCGTTCTTATCCCATACGTTCTTATAGCAGAAAGAGATGCCGAGATAAGTTTCAGCTTAAAAACCGTGCTTTTTCTACTCATTGTCGGCGTGATACATACCGGTATAGCCTACGCTATGTATTTTTCATCAATGGAAAAGCTGCCCGCGCAAACCGCCGCGATATTCAGCTATATCGACCCGATTTTAGCCGTTGTTCTCTCAACGCTTCTTTTGCACGAGAAAATGAGCGCCACCGGAATTATCGGTGCAGTCCTTATACTCGGAGCAACCCTTATATGCGAGCTTCCGTCAAGGAACAAAACATAATCCCCCGCGGGCCTGTCACATTTGGTTAAACCGAAAAAGTCTAAAAATAAAAAGACTCAAATGCAGCAAAAACGCAAATGAGACAGCATAATGATGAAATCCTGCGGATTTCTTCGCTTTTCATAGACTTTTTCTACCGCCGTTTTCAAGCCTCAGCGTATGAGAATA
>JAZSGJ010000026.1:0-9033 GCA_045532675.1 Eubacteriales bacterium
CACACCCGCTCTTGGAGCAAACGTTGTTGAAATATGCAAGGATGCCTGCAAGGCTGCTAAAGCAAAGGGACTTAAGATTTCCTGCGACCTTAACTACCGCGGCAAGCTTTGGACAAGAGATCAGGCTCGCGAGGCAATGACCGAGCTTTGCAAATACGTTGACGTTTGCATTTCAAACGAAGAGGATGCAAAGGACGTATTCGGCATCGAGGCTGAGGCTACCGACATCTACGGCGGCAAGCTCAACCACGAGGGATATAAGTCTGTTGCAAAGCAGCTTGCTGACAAGTTCGGATTCGAGTACGTTGCTATCACACTTCGTGAGAGCCGTTCCGCATTCGATAACGGTTGGTCGGCTATGCTCTTCGACGTTAAGGCTGACGAATACTGCTTCTCAAAGAAGTACGACCTTCACATCATTGACCGCGTAGGCGGCGGCGATTCCTTCGGCGGCGGTCTTATTTACTCCCTCATAAACGGCAAGTCCGCTCAGGCAGCAGTTGAATTTGCAGTTGCGGCTTCGGCTCTCAAGCATTCAATCGAGGGTGACTACAACATGGTTACTCTTGCAGAGGTTGAAAAGCTTGCAGGCGGCGACGGTTCGGGAAGAATCCAGAGATAATCTTTTTAAAAAAATCCACCGATGCGTGAAAAATCACACATCGGTGGTCTTTTTTACGACTTTACGGAAAAGTCTTTAAACTCGATACCATATCCGTCTCTAACGTTAAGAGCAACCCTTGAATACTCGGCAAAAGGCTTTGGACTCGCTGAATCCGACCTCCTCGGAAATATCCGCGACAGACATATTTGAAACGGTAAGAAGTTCTGCCGCGCATTCAGCTCTGTGACGGTTAAGCGACTGATGGAAGCCCTCGCCAACAACTTTTTAAAAATTTTGCAGAAATTACCCTTACTGTATCCCGCAAGCTCAGAAACGTATTCAACCGTGAGCGACTCTTTATAATTAGCATGTATAAGCTCTATCGCCTTTTTCACGCTTTCAACTCACAAAAATGCCTCTACAAGGGAAATTGCCGAAACTCTCGGATACAATGTGAGAACAGTTCAGCGTTCCGTGAAAGAATTAGAAAAGCATAGATTGATTAAAAAGGCAGGAACACGAAACAACATTGAGTGGATTGTTCTGAGATAATTCAATAATGCAATCGGGGAAAGAGATACTGATAACGGTATCTTCTTTCCCCGATTTTTTTGTTTGATTCTGCCTAAATGACGCGGTCTTTTTATTTTATTTACGCATTCCGCCCGCGTCATAGATATCGCATATAAGCTTATGCGTTTTAAGAGCATGCTCTCCGCTTATTTCAAGCTCCTCAAGTCCGAGGCATGAGCGGTAGAACTGCTTTATTTGTTTTATATGGGTGGTTCCCCAATATTCCTTACCGCCCCCGTACACCTGTGGCTTCTCGTCCTTATGCGCCTCTTCATGCGTTCCGTCGTTATAATCGATATACGCATCGTCGTACGTAAACGTAGCCTTTCCGTTTTCACAGAAAAGTCTGATTTCAATAGGCTCGTTGCATCCGTAATTGTTCATGCACCAGAAGCCGTATTTAACACCGTTTTTATAGCTTATAAGACCCTCTGCGCTATCCTCAATAAAAACCTTCTTGTGACCGCGGTTTTCCATTCCCACGGATATTGATTCAACCTCGGAATCAACCATCCAGTTTACAAGGTCTATTGAATGAATTGCCTGATCTATTATAACACCGCCGCCTTCTTTATCCCACGTACCCTTCCAATCGCTCTCCGAATAATAATCGTCAGAGCGCGTCCAGGTAAGCGTTGAACGAGCGGTTATAATTTTACCGAGTTTACCCGACGTCAACGCTTTTTTTACAAGCTGCGCGGAGTTATTATATCTGCACTGGAAAATAACGCCGTAAAGAACGCCCTTTTCCTTTGCGAGCTTAACAGCGCCCTCCGCACTCGCGTAATCTATATCCATCGGTTTTTCCGAAAGCGCGTTAATACCGCGCATAAAAGCATAAGATGCAACCTTTGTATGAAGATAATGAGGCAGGCAAACTTGAATCACGTCAAGATTCTCTTTATCTATCATCTCTTTATAATCGGTATACGCCCTTATACCGTATTTTTTTGCAGCTTCCAAAGCTCTGTCTTCTTTGATATCGCAGCACGCGACAAGCTCTGCCTCTTCAAGAATTGACGCAGGCAAAAGATGTCTGTCGGATATTCTTCCGCATCCGATCACTGCTACTCTGAGTTTTTTCATAATATCTCCATTCTGCCGCTGAGTGCGGCACTTGCAAATAAATTGTATCACACAAGCAGGATTTTATCAACCGCTATTTTGCTTCATATTAACACAATATTGCTATAAGATATACTTCTTTCTGTTCTTGTATATATGATACCATTCTTTATTTGCTTTTTCAATAGCAATCTTGGAGCATTCTTTTTCAAAAATTGACTTTTATATTACGAATTCCTTGCCCGGCTCAAGCGAAGCCTTAACAGCCGTCTCGCGAAGCAGCATTACGTCAAGCGTCTCTTTAGTGTCAAACGACACGCGCCCCCTGCTTTTCCGCTCTCACGGATAAAGGCGTTTCCTTTAACACGGATATCACCATTTCAGCCCGGTGAACCGCATATTCATCAAAATTCGAGCCTCCGCCAAAGGTTGTGACGTATTTGGCGTTTTCCATTTTGGAAAAGAGCCTTCAAATGATGCTTGTTTGCTATCCTGCCGCGCAGCCTATAATTGCTAAAATCTTCATTGTAAAATCTCCTTAAGGCTAATTTTTATTTTATTGTATCACAAACACCCGTCGCATTGAATACTATTTTTGTGTTAAAACCTAATATACTTTTGGATTCCGCGTGAAACGGTATCTTTTTGTTGACATTTTTTGCACCGAATGTGACATTTTTGTTGACAAGTTAATTGTTTTATGTTACAATAAATTCATATCCTATTAATAAAAATATAATAAAGGAGATTTTATCAAATGACAGGTACATTTTGGGCGTTTATGCCCGCGATTATCGCTATCGTGCTTGCGCTTGTAACTAAGCAGGTTTACGTTTCTCTGTTCTTAGGTATATTTGTCGGCGCAATGATGTACGTTGGCGGAAATCCAATATCAGCCATGGGTACCGTTTATGAAGTCATGAGCGACGCCGTTGGCGGTAACACTTCTATTCTCGTATTCCTTGTTGTTCTCGGTATTCTCGTAATTATGATGCAGAAGTCCGGCGGAGCAAGAGCATACGGAGAATGGGCAAGTAAAAAAATCAAATCCAAAAGCGGAGCGCTTGCCGCGACCGCAGGACTCGGATGCCTCATTTTCGTTGACGACTACTTTAACTGCCTGACAGTTGGCTCTGTAATGAGACCCGTAACAGACAAATTCAAGGTTTCTCACGCAAAGCTCGCTTACTTAATTGACTCAACAGCGGCTCCCATATGTATCATCGCTCCCATTTCCTCATGGGCAGCGGCAGTTTCAGGCCAGCTTGAGGGAGACGGTCTCGTAGTTTTCATTAAAACTATTCCTTTTAACCTCTATGCTCTTCTTACCATCCTTATGGTATTTACGCTTTGCTACTTCAAGCTTGACTTCGGCAAGATGAAGCGCAATGAGATTATAGCAGAAACCTCCGGCGACCTTGACGCAGGCGAAACCGAAAAATCCAGCGAGGAAGATAATTCAATTATCTCAAACGAAAGAGGAAAGGTCCGTCACCTCTTCATTCCGGTTATCATACTTATACTCTGCTGTGTCGGAGCTATGATATACACCGGTTACTTCTACGATTGGGACGCAGGCACTCTCGGTACCGCAGTGCAGTCCTCAAACGTTATCGAAGCTATTTCAAACTGCGACAGCGGTCTTTCACTCGCAATGGGTTCAACCTTTGCTATGATACTTATCGCAATCTACTATCTTGTAGAGAGGGTTCTTACATTTAAGGAATTTACCGATAGCTTCACTCAGGGCTTCAAAGCAATGGTTCCCGCAATACTCATTCTTACGTTCGCATGGTCCATTTCCGCAATAATGGGTGCGCGCGGCGGATACCTTGACGCTCAAGCATTCGTTCAGACGAATATTGAAAGCATCCCCGCAGCTCTTGAAATGCTCTTCCCCGCTATCTTCTTTGCACTTGCATGCGGTATAGCATTTTCAACAGGAACGTCATGGGGTACCTTCGGTGTTCTCGTTCCTATTGCCGTTGCGATTCTCGGCGGAAGCGGAACTCTCGCTATTATGACAGTTTCCGCAACTCTCGGCGGCGCGGTATTCGGTGACCACATATCACCCATCTCCGACACCACAATTCTCGCATCTACCGGCGGTAACTGCAACCACGTTGACCACGTAAATACTCAGCTTCCATACGCGGGGATTATCGCAATCATTTCATTCCTTACATATCTTGTTGCAGGCGCTTGCGCATCCTTCGGAAGCCTACTCAGCTGCCTCATTATGTGGGCGGTTGCTATAGTTCTTTTCGCTGCAACGATCCTTATTCTCAAATATTTTGACAAAAAAAGCGAAAATAAAGCAGAATAAATAATATTATAAAAAAGTGATTCTTCAATACCTCTCGGTAAAGAAGAATCACTTTTTTATTGAAAACTGAACGTTTCTGAATTTACATGCTTATTTCAGATATAAACGCTTATTTCTTTTATAAATTCAGTGTCTCCAAAAAAGCCGCCGTTGCTTTCCGTTTCGTCATAATATCCTCCGTCGCACACTCCAAGTCTGTCCGTTCTAGATATCGTATATACATATCCTCCGCTGCCGTAACACTCGTTTTGCACAGCTTGATTTTATAACCTTCGGAAAGCGGCTCCCCTGTTTTGCTGTCAAAGAAATCCAGTTTTTCAATTTCAAGGCTCGGGAAGCAGGACTGATAACCAAAATACCAATTCTTATACGAATGCATAACAAGGCAAACATCGTCATTGGTAAATACGCAAGCCCTTGTATTCTTTATATTAATTTTTCCATCCCAAGTAGAACCGCAATCAGCGCGCAGATGCATCAACGAATTAGAATTATAACTTGACCCTTCTTGTAAAAAAATCCAAAATGTGTTATAATACGAAGCAAATTTAATGTTGCCAAGTAGCAGCGACATACCTGACAATGTGCAAAATCCGTAGCCGAGTGTTAAAGCATTGATATGATCCACGCGATGATATTTTGGATTTAAAGTAGAATATTTTGCGCATAAAGACCGTTGGAGAGAGTACCGCATTGTCTTTATGCGCTTTTTGCTTTATAACAGCTTAGTTATATACACGCGTTAATTTCATATTGCAACAAGATGACCATAAATCTTGCCTATGCTTTCAATAAATGGGATATTATTCACTAAAATTGCATAAAATTCAAAAATACGCTTGACAAAACTGTGGTTTTGTGGTATATTTATGCAATATACAGTGAATGTTATACATAACTGTTTATAGAAAGGAAACAACGATGGCGAAAGTATTTATTGACGGAAGCGCCGGAACCACCGGACTTCGTATTCATGAAAGATTGGCAAACCGAAAAGGTTTGAAACTTATAATCCTACCAGACGAGGTAAGAAAAGATACAGAAGCAAGAAGAGAAGCAATCAATTCTGCTGATATCGTTTTTCTTTGCCTTCCCGATGTAGCGTCTAAAGAGGCGGTAAGCTTATGCGAAAACAGCAGTACCGTCATTATTGACACTTCAACCGCACACCGAACGGACCCCACTTGGTGTTACGGCTTTCCCGAGCTTTTGGGGGCAAGAGAAAGGATAGCACATTCAACTAGAATTGCTAATCCCGGATGTCATGCAAGCGGATTCGTAGCTCTCGTCGCTCCTCTGGTAGCTTCGGGAATAATATCCAAGGATGCGGTTCTTTCTTGCTTTTCTCTGACGGGATATTCCGGCGGAGGCAAGAAAATGATAGAACAATATGAAAGCTCAAACAGAGACGAACTGCTTAAAGCTCCCAGGCAGTACGGTCTGTCTCAAGTGCATAAGCATCTTCCCGAAATGAAGCTTATATCCGGAATTGATAATGAGCCTCTATTTTGCCCCATCGTTGCTGATTTCTACAGCGGCATGGAGGTTACCATTCCGTTGTTTATGAAGGACGTATCGGGTACAGCGGAGGATATTAAAAGCGTATATAGAAATATATATACGGGAAAGCTCGTACATTTTGATAATGCTTGCGATGAGGAAGGCTTTCTTTCAGCAAACGCTCTGTCGGGAAGAGACGATATGCAGATAAGCGTAAGCGGAAATAATGAAAGAATTATTTTAACGGCGCGTTTTGACAACCTTGGCAAAGGGGCAAGCGGCGCGGCAATACAAAATATGAATATCATTCTTGGTGTTGACGAAACAACAGGACTTGTATTTTAACGAAAATGAAAGGATGGCTACATATATGAAAACGGTTAATGGAGGCGTGTGTGCCGCTAAAGGCTTTTATGCAAACGGCATTCATTGTGGAATCAGAAAAAATAAAACAAAAAAAGATCTTACGCTCATTTACAGCGAAAAAGTTGCGAATGCTGCGGCAGTATATACGACAAACCTTGTGAAGGGTGCTCCGCTTGTTGTCACTAAGCAAAATATTTCGGACGGTAAGGCTCAGGCGATCATATGTAATAGCGGAAATGCCAACACCTGCAATGCGAACGGCATTGAGATCGCTGAAAAAATGTGCGCTCTTCTTGCAGATAATATGAAGATAAATGCGTCCGACGTCGTTGTGGCATCGACCGGGGTGATAGGTCAACCTCTTTGTATCGATCCGATAGCCAAAGGTATACCTTCTCTGGTAGGCGGTCTATCAAAGGATGGAGGCGAAGCCGCGGCTGAAGGTATTCTGACGACCGATACGGTAAAGAAAGAAATGGCTGTTAAATTTGAAATTGGCGGAAAGGCTTGCACGATCGGCGGTATCGCCAAAGGAAGCGGCATGATCCACCCCAATATGGCAACGATGTTAGTGTTCATCACTACTGACTGCGCTATATCGTCCGAGATGCTTTCCAAGGCTCTTTCCACAGATATACAGAACACATTCAATATGATAAGCGTTGACGGAGATACCTCCACTAACGATATGGTAACGGTTCTTGCAAACGGCATGGCAGAAAACTCGGAGATAACGGCAGAAGGGGCTGATTTTGATGCATTTATGAAGGCTCTTAATACCGTAACCGTATATCTTTGCAGAATGATAGCCGCCGACGGAGAGGGCGCGACAAAGCTCCTTGAGTGCAAGGTGAAAGGTGCAAAGGATATCTCTACCGCAAAGACCGTGGCAAAAAGCGTTATTTGCTCAAGCCTTTTGAAAGCGGCAATGTTCGGCGCAGATGCAAACTGGGGACGCGTGCTCTGCGCTATCGGATACAGCGGCACGAATATAGATGTTACCAAGGTAGACGTATCGTTTAAGTCACAAAAGGGAGAGATCGCCGTATGCAAAAACGGCGCGGGTGTTGATTTTTCGGAGGAGCTTGCAAAAGAAATATTGCTTGAAAAGGAAATTGAGATTTTAGTATCGGTAGGAGACGGAACTGCTTCTGCTACCGCTTGGGGATGCGATCTTACCTATGATTACGTTAAGATCAATGGAGATTACAGAACCTGATATGAAAGGAATAATTATATGAATAATACGTTTTCCAATGCGGAAAGGGCTGAGGTTCTGACTCAGGCTCTTCCGTATATTAAGAAGTATAACGGCAAAATTGTCGTAGTAAAATACGGCGGGAACGCAATGATAAACGAACAGCTCAAAATGCAGGTAATGGAGGATATAGTTCTTCTGTCACTTATCGGCGTTAAGATCGTTCTTGTTCATGGCGGAGGTCCAGAAATAAGCGACCTTATGGAAAAGCTCGGTAAGAAGCCCGTGTTTGTTGACGGTCTTCGCGTAACGGACAAGGAGACGGTAGATATCGTACAGATGGTACTGGCAGGTAAAGTGAACAAAACCTTAGTCAGCCTGCTCGAAACAAAAGGCGGCACGGCAATGGGAATTTCCGGTATGGACGGCAGACTTATTGAAGCAGTAATGAAGGATGAGCGTCTCGGCTACGTCGGTAAAATAGTAAGCGTTAATATAGCCCCCATAAACGATCTGCTCGAAAAGGGATATATTCCCGTGGTCTCAACCGTTGGTTGTGACAAGGATGGTAACGCGTACAATATCAACGGCGATACTGCCGCGGCGTATATTGCGAGCGCGCTTGGAGCCGAGCGACTTATTATGATGACAGATATTGCGGGAATTCTCAAGGACAAGGACGATCCGACGACACTTATTCCCGAAATGACGGTCTCAGAGGCGGCAAAGTTCCAAGAAGAAGGTGTTATTTCCGGAGGTATGATACCAAAGGTCGAGTGCTGCGTCGAAGCTATACGTAAGGGCGTAAACAAGGTTATCATTATGGACGGAAGAGTTCCACATTCCATTCTTATGGAGATCCTCACCGATGAGGGTGCGGGCACGATGGTGATCGGCGACTGAATCTACACAACATTGAAAGGAAGAAACTATGAGCTTTATAACAGAAACAGATAAGCAATACGTGGCAAACACCTACGCCCGTTTCCCTCTTGAGCTGGTATCGGGCAAAGGGTCTATTGTTGTTGACAGCAGCGGGAAAGAATATATCGATCTCGGCTCGGGCATCGCCGTAACCGGCTTCGGTATTGCGGACGATGCTTGGACCAATGCCGTAACAGCCCAGCTTCACAAGCTGCAGCATACATCCAATCTCTACTACACCGAGCCTTGTGCTGTGCTTGCAAAGATGCTCTGCGAGAAAACGGGAATGAAAAAGGTATTCTTCTCCAACTCCGGTGCGGAAGCCAACGAATGTGCAATCAAAGCCGCAAGAAAATATGCTGCGGAGAAAAAAGGCGCCGACTGCTACACTATCATTACCCTTGAGAACAGCTTTCACGGAAGAACGTTGACAACTCTTTCCGCAACCGGTCAGGAGCACTATCACGAGCTGTTTCA
>JAZSGJ010000003.1:0-10028 GCA_045532675.1 Eubacteriales bacterium
CCATTCTCCAGGATCAGGGTTCCTGCCAGAAGCGCGGTATCGGTGATCAGGGACGCGGTGGAATGCTCCATTTCTGCTTCTCCTCCAAGGCATGAAAAAACCCCGCCGCAATGCGAGGTGTATGCGCCCTGGGCCTGTGCACAGGCTCGGGGACTGCGTGCGCCAACCCGTAACCGGGCGGCAAAAGGGGGTGGTGGGCCATCTAGGTCTCGAACCTAGGACCGACCGGTTATACTCCTTGCGAGCATCACCTCATGCAAGGTAGCACTACGTGCTGTGTTGCGATAAGTCGCAATGCTCGCGGAGCAATCTGTGCTTGGCTCGCTGATGCGGGGCATCGACTCGCTTACGCTTGGTTATGTAGCCTCCGGCTCAAACCGGTCTAAGCTCGGCTTAAGTTCAAGAGGATACAAAAACAAAAGAGAGATAACCGCAAGGGTTATCTCTCTTTTGTTGGTGGACCATCTAGGACTCGAACCTAGGACCGACCGGTTATGAGCCGGTAGCTCTAACCAACTGAGCTAATGGTCCTTTCTGCGACCGTTCTATTATACCAAATAATTATTAACTCATTGTGAATAAATTATATATTTATTATAAACAATACTTTCTTTTTAAAAATTAAAGCGCAACGGAATTTGTTGCGCTTTAACTATTTCAAATTACTGGAATGAGCAAGTGACAGTTGTCTTATCATATTCCATAGAACATGAAACAACCTTATCAGCAGCCTTTGTTATAACAAGTGTAACGTCGGATGCAATCTCAATACCGAGAACTGCTTTAGTATTAGCAGCCTTAACAGTTGCGTTAAGAACGTTTCCGTCTGCACTTACAGCAACGCTTTCCATTTTCTTGGAAACAAGAGCAAGCTTTACGCCTGTAGCAGCAGTTGTTTTACCAACGAATGCGCCGCCATCAGAGTAGTTACCGTCTTTATCACATGTAACCTGACCGGTTATTGTGGACTTAACGTCAACAGAGTCACCGCTTGAGATAGTGTTGAACTGCTCGTAAGAATAATCAATTACAAATGAGCCGTCAGCGGCATAAGTGGTTTTAAAGTTAGAGGTAAGCGCTCCAAGATCTGTTTCAACCTCTACGCTAACGTTTACAACAGTGGGAACTGTATTATTAACAGCCGTCTTAAATCCGTCAAGTGAAACAGATTCATCATCACCGCATGAGAACATCGCGAACGCACAGGTAAGAGCAAGCATTATAATTAAAATCTTTTTCATTATTCTGTTCCTTTCTAACGATGTTAGTCAATAGTGATTTCTTCGAGGTCGTATGTGTAATCAACCTTTACAGTAACGACTGCATCAGGATACTCATCCTCAGAACTCTCAAGAGTATAGGAAAGAGCTGTGCTTGTTACAACAGCGCCATCATGAGTAACTGTTACCGTAACGTCTGCTGCGATAGCATTATCTTCGCCAAAAACTTCAGCCGTCTTTTCAGCTGCAACCTTGAACGTAATTGTCTTAGTAGCTTCATCCGCCACAAAATCAGTAGTGTTGTCCTTGGTTATTTTAACTATAATCGAACCCGTTGAAGGAGCGAAATTAAATCCATCTTCATCCCATTTGCCGC
The DNA here is from genome assembly GCA_045532675.1 of Eubacteriales bacterium. Lineage (GTDB taxonomy): Bacteria > Bacillota > Clostridia > Oscillospirales > CAG-272 > UBA1740. The sequence continues at coordinate 1,597 of JAZSGJ010000003.1, forward strand.
CGTTAATACGAACGCCCTTATCCTCAAGATATTCCTTAGAGCCAGCAACTTCTTTCCAAGGCTTTTCAATTGAAGAAATTCCGTCTTCAATCTCACGAAGCTCCTGATAGGAATATGTATAAGTCGTAGCAATTTTGCCGTCGATTTTACCTGTTTTAAGAGTAGAGGTTCCTGAAAGAGTGATAGAACCTAAAACTTCAGTAGTATTAGTTACTACCTTTGTGGGTGCACTTGCTTTATACATCGCGTTAAGAGTGTCAATCGGATCTGCCTTTTTCTCTTGGCAGGAGAACATCGCAAACGCGCATGTTATTGCAAGAATGATAGCTATAATCTTCTTCATCTTTATAATCATGCCTTTCTTAAAAATTCAATTAAGTAATTGCGCCTGTCCGTATTACTCTGCCGCGGATACGGTATGGTATGTATATGATGTATCAATAGTAACAGAAGCTGTTGCTGTTGTATATGCAACCGTTACTGTGCTGAGGTACTTACCGTTATGAACAACAGTTACGAATACCTTATCATCAGCTGCGTGAACATCAACGCCGAGAAGCTTTTCAGCCTGCTCAGAAGTTACGGTCGTCGTAAGAGTTTTGCCGTCCTTGCTGATGGTGTAATTACCAAGAAGCTTAACGTCAAGCTTAAGAGCAACCTGACTTGCAACTGCATCAGGTGTTTCTGCTCCCCAATTCACGCCATCCTCGGAATACAAACCGTTCTTGTAGTAAACAGTTCCTTCAACAGTCTTAATATAACTGTCTGCTGCATCTTCTACAGTAGCGTATCTGTCATATCTGTAAGACATCTCTGAATTCTGACCGTCAATCACCGTTTCATACTTGCCGGTAAGAGTCTCTTCGCCATCGTTGATAGATGTAAGCGTTGTGATTTTAGTAGGCTTGGAAGCGTTAACAAGATCAACGAATGCTTCAGCCGGATCAGCGCTACATGAGATAAGACCCAATACGCAAGTAAGAGCGATAAGTAAGCATATAATTTTTTTCATTTTAATACCTATTTTTACCTTTCATTACTTGTTGCACAAAGTTTTATTTATAATTAGCTAATGTAATTATATATTATTTAACTCAAAAAGTCAATAGTTCTTATCCCTTTTGTTATACCTCAATGCGCCAAATTTTAGCGCTTGATTTTATTCAAAATAGACAAAAACCTGCGTTTTTTATGCAATTTGATTATTTTTTATCAAAATAACCCTCTCTGAAAAGAAGTTCGGCAATAAGAACGGCGCCGCCGGCTGCACCGCGGAGGGTGTTATGAGAAAGTCCTACGAACTTATAATCGTAAACAGTATCCTCACGAAGCCTTCCTACGGAAACGCCCATGCCGCCGTAAAGGTCACGGTCAAGCTTTGTCTGCGGACGGTTGTCCTCTTCAAAGTATGTGATGAACTGCTCCGGGGCAGAGGGAAGACCAAGCGTCTGAGGCTTGCCTGCAAAGTTTTTCCATGCGGCAAGAATCTCATCCTTAGTAGGCTTGTTTTCAAATTTAACAAATACAGCCGCCATATGTCCGTCGGTAACGGGAACTCTCAAGCACTGAGTCGTGATGATAGGCGATTTTGCGGGAACAATCTCACCGTTTTCAACGGTTCCCCAAACACGAAGGGGCTCTTTCTCACTCTTCTCTTCCTCGCCGCCGATAAAGGGAATAAGATTGTCAATCATCTCGGGCCACTCGTTAAAGGTCTTTCCCGCGCCGCTGATTGCCTGATAGGTAGTTGCAACAACCTCTTTGATTCCGTACTGCGCAAGAGCGGTAAGGGCTCCTACGTATGACTGAATAGAGCAGTTAGGCTTAACAGCTATAAATCCGCGCTTTGTTCCGAGTCTCTTTCTCTGAGCCTTGATAACTTCAAGATGCGCATCGTTGATTTCCGGAATTACCATGGGAACGTCGGGAGTCCACCTGTTAGCCGAGTTGTTTGAAACTACGGGGATCTCCGCCTTAGCGTATTTTTCCTCAAGTGCTTTAGTATCATCCTTTGGCATATTTACAGCGCAAAATACGAAATCGCATATCTCGCCGACCTTTTCAACCTCGTCAGAAGATATAACAACCATATCCTTTACGCTGTCGGGGCATGGAACAGCCATCTTCCATCTGCCGTTTACAGCATCGGAATATTTCTGACCTGCGGAACGGGGACCTGCTATAACAGCCGCGATCTCAAAATACGGATGGTTTTCAAGAAGCAAAATAAATCTCTGTCCGACCATACCGGTTGCACCAATAATACCAACCTTTAATTTTTTCATTTTATAATCTCCTAAATATAATTTAATAAAAGTAATATATATTTTATCATAAATAGTTTGATATGTCAATATTTATGAGAAAAAAAGACAGACCGCACATTTTTGCAGTCCGTCTCATTATTTTATTCCCTGTGTGTTATTTGTTGATTATGCTTACGTTTTCGGGAGATATGCCGGTTGTCTCATATACTATGGTAAGTATCTGAGCCGCCTGATTAGCTCTCAGCTCCTCCGCCTTTACGATAACGCTTACAGAATCCTCTGCAATTACGGCGACGCATTCCTCGAATCCCTTTGCCTTTACAAGCGATTCAATGTTCGCCTCATTCTGAATGTCCACGGCAATCTGAGATATTTTTTCAGCAGCCTCTGCCTTTGCCTCTTCTGTTGCCGCATCGTTTTCCGTCACCATCTTAAGAACGTCAATTGCTTCGTCTCTTGACTGCTTGCGGGTAAGCACGGTAGAAGTGAAATAATTGTTCTCCTCTACACCGTCATCCGTCTCTCCGCCGGTTGCCTGGCTGCCGCCAAGATTATCATCCATATTATTATCACCGTAGCCGAGGGAATCGATTGGGTCGTAAAACCAACGATAGTTTAGATATACCGCAAGACCTATAAGCAGTACAGCCGCGATAACAACAACACTTCTCGTGGTTTTGGATGAAAAGAATTTTTTAGCTTTTTCGTTTTGCATTATTTTATGCCTCTCTCCTTGTTTTCGTTACTGATAAATCCTATGTGCGTTTACCTTTCGATATTCCGTTTTTAAGAATTTAATTTCAAAATTGCAACTCGGTTTGAACCTATATCAAAAAGCGCGGTAAGCATGTCTGTCAATTCTGCGCGCACAGAGTCGGAATCTGCCCCGCGGCACACAACGGTCACGCCAAGCACCTTTGGCGGTTTTGTCTCAATCACAGATGAACCCTTATAAACATTTTGCTCTCCGCGTTCAAGAGTAATAATAACCCTGCATTTTCCGACTCCCGAGACGTCGGAGCATATTGACGCTATTTCATTCTCAAGCCGCACCTTATATTCGTCAAGAGTAATACCGTCAGAGCTCTCTTTTTCCGTTTTTCCGAATGATGATGATGATACAAAAATCAGAACGATTCCGATAGCTATCATTATCAATGCCTTCCTTAAATTTTTGTTTTCCTTTATAAAGACAAAAAAATTACTGTTCAAAGTCTAACAACACCTCACATTTTCCGAGTCCGGACTCGTTAATATACTGTTCTATCCCCCGCCAATCGAATAAAAAAGACTTTCCCGTAAGTACAATTTTTATTTTTCCGGCTACCATACGTTCAAAATCGAGGTCATAAACGTACACCCTAATATTCTCCTTATTAATTCCGTATTTCGAGCAAATCATTTCGGCGATTCCCTTTTTAAAAGCATTTTCGGTTACCTCAATATATGTTTCATCTCCCAAATCAACATCACCGCCGGAAGTATCTTCGAAAAAATCTCCGCCCGTCAGATTTGCCGCCATAGAAACGGCGGGAATACAAACCGTATAAATAATGAGGATCGACGAGACGACCTTTATTGCTTTTTCAGACACTCCCGGATAAGACAAATAGCTTATAAGCCCTATAAACGCCGTCATCACAACTACCGACACAAGATAACTACCCAAAGACCTCAACCCCGCATTTTATAAAAACTATTATTTCGGAAATATAAATTATCACCGATATCACGTATACTGAAATCATAGCGTCGAGGGCTGCTCTGAAAGCAGAAAAAACTCTCACGCCCCCCGCCGCACCCATATATTCAAGAAATGATACCGAAACGGAAAAGGCAAATCTTCGTAGCAAAAGATTAATCAGCGGCGAAAGAGAAATACAGATTATAATAAACACCGCCGATATCCCAACCGCATTTTTTACGTACGACAATCCCCCGGATAACGTTGCCAAAGCAGAGGAGACGGTAGAACCCACTACGGGTATCATACCCGAAGCTGCGTATTTTGCGGCACGCAGGTATGCGCTGTCCGCCGCGCCCGATATCACGCTTTGCATGGAAACCGCTGCTAAAATTACAGTAGTAGATATTCCAAGCAGCCACATAAAAGTTCCCTTTATTCCCTTAGCCACGGCGCTAACCGCTCCGTTGTCAATGCCTGAAACAAGAGCGAGAGAAAACAGCGCAAAGCATAACGGAAGCAGGAAAGAGGATGACAGTTTTGAAATTAACGACAGCGTAATATTCATATTCAACGCCTGCACCGGAGCGGAATTTACATTTCCGCCGGCTGTCAGAATTGCCGTGAATATAGGAATTAAGGATGAGAAAAAATCAGTGAGCAGCAAAAGACTTTCTTTAACAGCAAAGCACAGCGGTCCTATTCCCTCAAATATCAGGACCGACGCAATCATTGACACAGCCGCGCTTACTTGCTTTGAAAACGAGCCGTTCTCAATCGGAAAAGCTGTTTCCGAAACCGCGACAAGCATCGCAATGCCGAAAATCATAACAAAAAAAGCTGCCGCCATTCCCCCCTCGCCCGAAATAGCGGATGTAATTTCAGAAAGCAATGCATCAATACCTACGCCTGAAATTATCTCATCCTTATCGCCGGGTTTTTCAATTCCGTCGGGAATAATTTCTTGAAATTCCTTCCATATCGAATCCGTATCGTCAGAGCCTTCATATGCATAACTTGAAATCGGAAACAGAAAAATGAAAGAAAACATTAGCGTAATAAATAGCATAGACCTTTTAATTACTTTTTTCATCCTATAAGCTCAACTCCTGTCTCTATTATCTCCTTCCAAAACGGAATAGCAACAGCAATTATCTCAACACGCCCCACTACTTCGAGCGATTTTGCAATTCCCGATTCGCCAAGTTCACGGCAGATATCCGCGCTTATCCCGAAAAGGTATCCAAGTCCAAGAACCTTAAGCGCCGCGCTTATTCCCTCGCGGATTCCGCTCTCATTGTATAAAAAGTCTACCGAATCAAATATATTTCCAAGAATGTGCGATGCCTCGCCGATTAACACAACCGACGCTATAACCGCAAACACGGGAGTTCCCTTCCAGCCGAAGCTGCGAAGAATAAATGCCGATATTCCCAGAATCATTCCCGCACCCAGAATATCTAAAATCAAAGTCCGAACACATCCTTTACTATCTCAAAAAGCTCACCAATTTCCGTAACCAAAAGAAGCAGAGCCGCTATTATTCCCGCCATTGAAACGTAAGTTGCCTGCTCGTCCCTGCCTGCCTTTGAAAGCATCTGGCATATGACAGTTACAATGATACCGAGTCCGGCTATTTTCAAAACAACAGATATATCCATTTTTAATCACCGCAACATTCCTTTTCTTTACAGTATAAGAATAAGAAATCCAATAGAAGCCGTAACCGAAAGCGTCGCGGCAAGTTTAACGTTTTTGGGTGTCTCTTCTCTTATTTTCAGGCAAGCCTTTTCCATTTCTCTATAAGAAGAATCTATTATTCTTATTCCCTCATCAAGATAACACTCTTCAATGGAAGCAAAAAGCGTCTCGACTATTTCGCGTTCCTCGCGTTTCAGGGCAAGAGATTTCTCGGTTGCCTTATACGCGCCGTATAGACTCTCGCCTTCTTTGACTGCCTTTATAAAACCTATTTTTTCAAGCTCCTCACCGGAAAAGTCCTTCGCAATTTCTCTTGACGGACGCAGAAAGCAGGATATCTGCACCCTGATATATCCGATAAAGGATAGCAATTCTTCGCACTGATCCGCCCTTTTCTTTATGTAACGGGAATACTCTCCCGAAAGAATAACAGATGCGACAATTATAATAACAGCTCCGATATATTTCAATATTTCAACCTCTCAACCTCTGCGTATCTCTTTCCGTCCTTCATTGAAAGACCGACAAACACGTCAAAAACCTCACCTTCAAAAAAGGGACACATGTTTATTTTTCTTTTAAGCTCGCAAAAAGACGAAGCATGCACAGTAGCTATAATACGAACTCCCGAATTCAAGGATTCGCGCATTGCCTCAGCCTCGCCTAAACGGCCGATTTCATCAACTGCTATAACATCGGGTGACATTGATCGCAATGCGATATTTATTCCATCGGCGCGCTTATAGCCCTTAAAAACGTCTACGGAAGAAAAAGCGTAATCCTCTGCCGAAAATTCGCATCTTTCGTCTATAACCGCAACCTGCTCCGCATTACTTCCTGAGCCAATAGCCTTTACAAGCGACCTAACAGCCGTTGTTTTACCTATTCCGGGTGGGGAATAAATCAGCATGCCTCGGTTTGTCTTTTGCCACAGCTCGTACAAAAGATTTGTAAATGACGAGGAGCCGGTAGGTATTCTGAAAACCAGCGAAGTCACGCCGCTCACTCCAATAAATGAAGAATCTTCATAACGCGCCTGTCCGCATATACCGACCCGCACCCCGCCTTCAAGGGTGATATACCCCTCTTTTATACTGTCACGGTAGGCATATAAAGCTCCGTCGCATATGCGCGAAAGAATCTTTTTTATCTCGTCCTCTGTAGGCGATGAGGAGAAATATATCCTCTCCCCTGAGAGCAAAAAAGAACTTCTTCCCTTTGCTCTCAGTCTTATTTCGGATATTTCCGAGCCATCCGTTTTACGCGAATTACATATTCTGTAAGCTTCATTCGAGTAAAATTGTGGTAAAAAATATAGTACATTTTCCCAATTTATCATATAAATTTATCATATAAACGATACAAAACAAAAATTTCGCAGAGAAATCTTTTATTTTTGTTACTTATTACCTATCAAATTTAAGTTAGAACGCTTGACTTTTGTCTGCTAATGTGCTACAATGTAATATCATTAGTCGAAGCAACTCGAATAATAGAAATTGACTTAAAAGAATATCTAACTAAGGAAGGTATACTCTAAATTGAAATCCACCGGTATAGTACGAAACGTTGACGAGCTTGGTCGCATTGTTATCCCGAAAGAGATGCGCATCAAAATGAATATAAGAAGTTCTGACCCTATAGAAATCTATGTTGAAGGGGACAGAATTATACTTACAAAATACGAATACGCATGTTTATTCTGCGGTAATGGAATTGAACTTTCCACATTCAAAGAAAAGAAAATCTGCGCAGCGTGCTTAGAAGAATTAAGATTGAAATAAGCTTTAGGCATAATCTTAAATTTCTCAAACGTGTACTTATTTAAAGGGACTGATTCATTCAGCGCAGAACAAAAGTACAAGAAAAGGATAAAAAGAAAAACACGCTTTTGCTATCGGTAAATGAGTAGTGAAAGCGTTTTTTAAAGTGGAATTTCTCGCGAAATTCAATTTTTATTGTGCTTTTTAGTCGCGTTTTGGCTCTCTGCCGTACTTTTGTACGCCGACGAGTGCCAAATCACGCCTTCTGCATCTTAATGACTCAGACCCTTTTCGTATGATTATGCCTAAATGACGCAACCCCTTGTTTCCTTTGGAAGCTCCCTTGTACGCCTCTCGCTTGACCCCAAATATTTTCCGTGAGCCGTTCGCGCAGGATATTCTCATAGTGATTATAATTTTAATGAAACAAGCAAATAGTTGTATATTATTTTGAATTTATCTTTTTCTCTTGATTTTTTTATTTTTCTATGCTAAAATATATGCGAAAACAAAATTAAATATTATTCTTGAAAGGAATACGATAATGAAAGTTATTACTTTTGGTGAGCTTATGCTCCGTCTCCAACCCTACAACTATGAAAGATTCGTTCAGTGCGATCACGTAGAATTTACGTTCGGCGGCGGTGAGGCAAACGTTGCTGTTTCTCTTGCTAACTACGGTATGGATGCGGCATACGTTACGAAGCTCCCCGCTCACGCCATTGGTCAGGCGGCTGTTAACAGCCTTCGCAGATACGGCGTTGATACTACCAAAATTGTTCGCGGCGGCGACAGAGTAGGTATTTACTTTAACGAAAAGGGCGCATCTCAGAGAGGCTCGGTATGCATTTACGACCGCGCTAATTCCGCAATTGCAAAGGCATCCCGCGAGGACTTTGACTGGGATAAGATTTTCGAAGGCGCTGATTGGTTCCACTTCACCGGTATCACACCCGCTCTTGGAGCAAACGTTGTTGAAATATGCAAGGATGCCTGCAAGGCTGCTAAAGCAAAGGG
>JAZSGJ010000057.1:0-16842 GCA_045532675.1 Eubacteriales bacterium
TTTTATATAAAATATAAATTCTTATTAAAATTTTTGAAAAAAGTGTTTACAAAATTCTGTTTTTGAGGTAAAATATATAATAATGATATAATATAGGGGTACTGTGTTTATGAAGCGTGTTTTAGTAAAGCTTTCCGGAGAAGCTCTTGCAAACGGTTCCGGTGAGATATACGATGTTGATTTCGTTGATAAGGTTGCCGGAGAACTCAAAGCGGCAAAAGACAGTGGTCTTGAAATTGCAATAGTGGTCGGAGCGGGAAATATCTGGCGCGGAAGACAAGGCGGAGATATGGATCGCATAGCTGCCGATCGAATGGGAATGCTTGCGACCGTAATAAATTCTATCTGTCTTAAGGATGCACTCGAAAGAGCAGGGGTTGAAGCTGCGGTTATGTCATCTGTTCCGATGGCACCTCTTGCTGAAAATTATTCCTCCGACGTTGCAAAAAAATACCTAGAGGAAGGTAAAATAGTTATTTTGGGATGCGGACTTGGAATTCCGTTCCTTTCAACTGACACTACGGGCGCGGTTAAAGCCGCTGAGATATCTGCGGACGCTATGTTTATGGCTAAGAACGTTGATTACATATACACCGACGACCCAAGAAAAAATCCGAACGCCAAGAAGCTTGAGCGCATAAAGGCATCCGAGGTTCTTGCAATGAACCTCAAAGCGATTGATGCTACTGCAACCGCATTTTGTATGTCAAACGGCATGCCCATTCACGTGTTTGGACTTAAAAATCCCGAGGATATTTCAAAAGCCCTAAAAGGCGAATCCGTTGGAACCGTAGTAACTGCTGAATAAAACATTTCAATATATTTAAGGAGATTTAACAATGAAACTCGATACCAAAGATTATGAATTAAAAATGAATAAGAGCCTTGCATCTTACAAGGAGAATCTTTCGACTATTCGTGCAGGAAGAGCAACTCCCGACGTGCTTAAAAAGATAGAAGTTGATTACTACGGCTCGCCCACAGCTATTTCTTCAATAGCAGAAATCAAGGTTACCGATGCCAGAACTCTCACTATTACCGCATGGGATAAATCGGCAATGAAGGGAATTGAGAAGGCAATACTTACATCCGATCTTGGAATTAATCCGCAGAATGACGGCTCTTGCATACGTCTCACGTTTCCTCCCATGACAGAGGAGCGCCGCCGTGAGCTTTCAAAGCAGATTTCAAAAATGGGTGAGGAGGCTAAGGTTGCTATACGTAATATTCGCCGCGATGCCAACGATAAGGCTAAAACAATGAAAAAGGATTCCGAAATGACAGAGGATGAAGCAAAGCAGTCGGATAAGCTCATTCAGGATCTTACCGATAAATTCATTAAAGACATCGACGCTGTAACAGCTTCAAAGACTAAAGAAATAATGGAAATCTAAGAGGGATTTCAATGTTTTTTAAGAAAAAAAAGACCCCAAAAACATTTGTGACAGATGACCGCCTTAATTCCGTAGCGATTATAACTGATGGAAACGGAAGATGGGCTAAGCGTCGCGGATTGCCGAGAAGCGCAGGTCATATAGAAGGCGCAAAGAAAATTGAGTCCGCCCTTGAAAAATTCAGAGAGATAGGCGTTCATTACGTTACTATTTACGTTTTTTCAACAGAAAACTGGAAAAGACCGAAAGAAGAAATTGAGGTTCTTATGAATCTCGTTTACAAATATCTTGATGAAGTTGTAATCAAAAAGATTGAGAATGATAAGGATTTTTGTGTAAAGTTTCTTGGAGACCTTTCTGTTCTTTCGGAAAAATTGCGTAACAAGTGCATTGAGGTTGAAAATATGGCAAAAGATAGAGCCTTCGTATGCAGCTTTGCTCTTAATTATGGCGGCCGTGATGAGATAGTTCACGCTGCAAACGAGGCAATTAAGGCAGGACACACTGAAATTACCGAAGAAATAATGTCACGCTATATGTATACCTCTCCGACTCCCGATCCGGATCTTGTGATAAGAACGGGAGGCGATTTCAGGATATCGAACTATTTGCTTTGGCAAAGCGCGTATTCAGAGTACGTTATTTTGGATACGTTATGGCCAGATTTCGGCGAAAAAGAAATAATGAAATGCGTTTCCGAATTTTATTCAAGAAACAGAAGATTCGGCGGACTTGATAAGGAAGATCAGATAAAAAAATGAAAACAAGAATTATAACCGCGGCGGTAATGGCGATAGTAGGTATACCTATTCTTATATTTTCTAAATATATAGTGTTCCCTATAGCGCTTTCCATACTTTCCGCTATTGCTGCTTATGAAATGATGAGGGTGCTTGGAGTACATAAAAGCTATCTCCTCACTGTACCTTTATATGTTATAGCCCTTGCAATGCCAACGCTTTCGTATTTTTTTGCAGAGGATTATACGCTCGCGTTTATCCTTGTAACAGCGGCTGTATTGTTTGCATATCTGATATATGCGTTTTTCGTTGCCGTGTTTATGCGCGGAAACCTTAAATACGCCAAGGTGTGTGAGATTTTTGCCTCGGCAGTTTATATTATAATTTCATTCACCGCATTTGGTATTGTAAGATATCTTACAAATGGACTTTGGAATCTTATAATTATTCTTGTTGCTGCATGGGGAAGTGACGTGTTCGCTTATTTCACAGGCAGATTTTTTGGACGCCATAAATTGATTCCCGAGGTGAGTCCCAAAAAAACAGTTGAAGGATCGGTTGGCGGCATAGTATGCGCAACTCTTCTTATGCTTCTTTACGGATTTATAGTTAGCAAAGCGACAGTTCTTGAGCCTAATTATATTGTGCTTGCTATATGCGGATTTGTGCTTTCGGCGGTTTCTCAGGTCGGAGACCTTATTGCTTCGCTTATAAAGCGTGAGCACGAGGTTAAGGATTACGGAAACATTTTCCCGGGACACGGCGGTGTTATGGACAGATTTGATTCTGTTCTTTCAATAACTGCGATACTTATGGTGATTTGTATTCTTTTCCCACCGTTCGTATAAAATATTAAATGCCGCTTTTGGCGGCATTTCTTTTACAAAGTTGGAGACTGTTATGAATAAAACTATAGCTATTCTTGGCGTTACCGGATCTGTCGGAACGCAAGCGGCAGACGTAGCCGAAAAACGCAGATTTTCTGTTGACTTTATGTCCGCAAACCGCGATTCTGTCAAGGCTGAGGCTCTTGCACGTAAATTCAAAACAAAATATGTGGCGATGGCCGATGTGGCTTGCGCAAAGGATTTGAAATCAAGACTTGCGGATACAGATATAAAGGTGCTTTCGGGACAGGACGGAATTATAGAGGGGATCAACCTTTCAAAAAGCGAAACTGTTGTTAATTCGATAATAGGCGAGGCAGGGCTCAAGCCGACTCTTGCGGTTATAGATTCCGGAAAGCGTCTTGCTCTTGCAAACAAGGAATCTCTTGTAATTGCGGGTGATATAGTTATGTCAAGTGCGAAAGAGAATGGGGTAGAAATACTCCCCGTAGACAGTGAGCATTCGGCTATATTTCAGTCTCTTTCAGCAGGCAAGCGCACTGAGGTAAAAAAGATAATTTTGACGGCGTCGGGCGGTCCGTTTTTTGGAAAGAGCCGCGATGAGCTTTCGTCTGTTACTCTTGCAGACGCTCTTGCGCACCCAACCTGGAAAATGGGCAGAAGAATTACCGTTGATTCGGCAACGCTTATGAATAAAGGCTTTGAAATTATAGAGGCTGCGCATCTTTTCGGTATACCGTCCGAAAAAATAGAAGTTGTTGTTCATAGAGAAAGTATATTGCATTCGGCTGTGGAATATATTGATAATACCGTCATCGGCGAATTTTCCGTGCCGGACATGCGCATGTGCGTTCAATATGCGGTAGATTATCCTGCACGGCGGGAGTCGGTGGCGGATGAGCTTGATTTAACCAAGCTTGGAAAAATGACATTTGCAAAGCCTGATACCAACGCGTTTCCTCTTCTTGCTCTTGCTAAACGGGCAATTCATATGGGCGGCGCGATGCCTGCGGTGGTGAACGCGGCGGACGAGGTAGCCGTTGCGGCATTCCTTGACGGCGGTCTTTCATTCCCCGGTATATCCGAGATTGTATGCAAGGTATTTGATAAGCTGTCAGACAGAAAGAACGAAAGTTCGCTTGACGGTATAATAGCTTCGGATAGAGAGGCGAGAAGAATAGCAGAAACTTTAATTAAGGAGAAATAATTTTGGGCACTTTACTCACGGTAGTTATAGCTTTGCTTGTATTTGGCTTTTTAATATTTATACACGAGTTCGGTCATTACATTTTCGCGAGAATCTTCAGGGTAAAAATAAATGAATTTTCAATAGGAATGGGACCGAAGCTTGTTTGGTATGATTCCAAAAAAACGGGCATACGTTACGCAATTTCGATGTTTCCCATCGGCGGATACGTGGCGATGGCAGGCGAGGACGATGAAAGCGACGATCCCGATTCGTTTGATAAAAAGCCTGCGTGGCAAAGATTTATTATAACCTTTGCGGGCGCGGCAGTCAATCTTATTGCCGGATTTATTGCAACGGCAATACTTGTCACAATGTCTCCGATTGGTAACACTACGATTGCAAAATTCGTTGAAGGCGAGGAGCACGGCTTTGAAATATCGTCAGAGGATTCCGGGCTGATGATTGGTGACAGAATAATTGCGGTAGATGGAAAAAGAGTAAGCATTCCGGATGAGCTTTCTTACGAAATAATGAGACGCGGAACTCATCCGCTTGATATTACGGTTATAAGAGACGGGGTTGAGGTAACGATTCCCGACGTTGTTTTTCCGGGTATGACAGAGGAAGGACAGAACTTCGGTGTCATGGACTTCAAAGTTTACAGAATCGAAAAGAACGTTGGAAACGTACTTAGTCAGAGTTTTCAGAAATCCTTTCTTACCGTTAGAATGTGCTGGGAATCTATATACGATCTTATTACAGGAAGATATACATTCGCGGCAGTTTCCGGACCCGTGGGAATATCAAGTGCCATAGGAGATGCGGCCAAAATGGGCTTTACGTCGCTTTTGTCCATAGTTGCCCTAATAAGCATAAACCTTGGATTTATGAACCTTTTGCCAATTCCCGCGCTTGACGGAGGTAGATTAATAACAATTCTTGTCGAAATGATAACGAAAAAAAAGTTACCTAAGAAAGTTGAGGGCATGATTAATACCGTAGGGCTTATGGCGCTTTTGCTTCTTTCTTTCGTCATACTGATTAAAGACGTAATTCAGATAATAGTTTAAATAAAACCGAAAGGATATAAGGTCATGGACTATAGCACACTTAGAAGAAAAACGAGATCCTTTAAAATTGGAAAAGTAGGAATAGGCGGAGAATACCCTATAACTATTCAGTCTATGACGAATACAGATACGCATGACAGAGAGGCAACCTATGCGCAGGTGGCTTCGCTTGAGTCGGCGGGGTGCGATATTGCACGCCTTGCCATACCTGACATTGATGCGTCAAGGACCATATCCTACATAAAGGATAAAGGCGTGAACATTCCTATTGTCGCGGATATTCATTTTGATTACAGGATAGCTCTTGCCGCAATTGATGCTGGAGCTGATAAAATAAGAATAAATCCGGGAAATATAGGAGACAGAGAGAGAACCGAGACTGTGGTCAAGGCATGTCTTGATAAGAATATTCCTATAAGAATAGGCGTCAATTCGGGTTCGGTTGAGAAAAAACTACTTGAAAAATATGGCGGTGTAAGCGCTGAGGCTCTCGTAGAAAGCGCGCTTGGTCATGCGAAAATACTTGAAGAACTTGATTTTCACAATGTTGCAATATCGGTAAAGGCATCAAACGTGCCTATGATGCTTGCGGCAAACAGACTTCTCGCAAAATCAACCGATTATCCTATTCACCTCGGCGTAACAGAGGCAGGTGCGCGAACGCGAGCTGTAGTAAAAAGCAGTATTGGAATCGGAGCGCTTCTTTCGGAGGGAATAGGCGACACTGTGAGGGTATCCTTAACAGACGATCCGACAGAGGAGATTGCATGCGCAAGAGAGATACTTGGGGCGCTTATGCTTACCGAAAAAAGAGGAATGGATATAGTATCATGTCCCACCTGCGGAAGAACTAAAATCAATCTTATTGATATGCTCAAGGATTTTGAAATAAAGGCTCATGATTCCGGTGTTGCCGATATGAATATAAAGGTTGCACTTATGGGATGCGCTGTTAACGGTCCAGGAGAAGCAAGGGAAGCAGACATTGGAATTGCCGGAGGCATAGGAGAGGGACTACTTTTTAAAAAAGGACAAATTGTAAGAAAAATAAAAGAGGATAAGCTTGTGGACGAGCTAATCCGTGAGATAAAGCTTATGAAGGACGTGAAGGGTTAATGGGGGGAGAGAAGAGGTTTTTTGATGTATTCGCCAGGTATAAGCCGTCTGATGAAAAAACGGTCCTTCTTGAGCGTGCGCACAGCGCGCGTTTTAGATATACCAAGAATCCCATGAGAGTCGAGGTGGAGCTTTCGTTTGATTCGCATGAGGATGCAGAGCTGATATATGAGATTGAAGATGAATGCCGCGAACTTTACGGTGCAGAATCCTTTAAAATACTTCCACACTTTCCTCCTTCTGAATATAGCGTTTCACGAATGAATGAGATTGCTGCAGAAGCGGCTCTTTGCGGAGCAGTTACAAACGGATTTTTTTCAAACGCGGAATATGAGGATGACGGTGAGTGTATAACCGTAAAACTTCCGTTTTCTTCATTTGGTATTGATTTTGTTAAAGATGCAAATACTGAAGCTATACTTTCTAATATTTTGCTTTCAAGATACGGTGTAACAAGACGTATCGTAATAAATTCCGGTGAGAACGCTGCAGCATACGAGGCAGAGTGGGAGAACAAGCGAAAAAAGCTTCTTGAGGACGCGGAAAGAGAGAGCAGAGAGCAATTCAGACGCGGGCTCGAGGAAGCCGCAAGAGAGCGTGAAGAGACAGAGCGCGCAAACGATCCTTACTACGATTTTGAAAAAAAACAGGGTATTTCTTCTATGACGGGAAATAACGAGATTATAAGTGAAACGCGTTGCCGCATGGGAGCGAGTGTTTATGATTTCTCGGAAGGAGAGATAATTTTCGGTGAGGATTTTAAAATATTTGAGCCAATTCCTCTTTCGGAAATCGAAAAGATAAAAGCTCCGTCGGTATTTCTCGGCACGGTATTTGAAACCACATCTAAAGAAACTAGAGCGGGAGATAAAATGACACTGACCGTCGGAATTTCAGACGGTGCTTCGGCTACGTATATAAAGAGGACTCTTCTAAAAGAAGAGTGCGAGTGGTTTAAGAAATTAAAAAAAGGAGCTCACGTAGCCGTTTTCGGTAGGGTAATGAGGGATAAATTTGATAATGAATCCTTCGTTTCATTCCGAGGAATAAAAAAGATAAAAAAAATTGAGCGACAGGATACGGCGGAGCGAAAAAGAGTAGAACTCCATCTTCACTCAAATATGTCGCAGATGGACGCAATAATTACTCCCGGTGAAATAATAGATACAGCTATAAGATGGGGCCATAAAGCTATTTCAGTTACCGACCACGGAAACGTGCAGGCTTTCCCTGAGGTTATGCTTGAGCTTGAAAAATCGGGAAATAAAGACCTTAAGGTTCTTTACGGTATAGAGGCCTATTTCGTTAACGATACCGCCAGATGTATTTTTGGAACCAAATATCCTGAGTTTGATGATGAAATGGTAGTTTTTGATATTGAAACTACCGGACTTTCAAACAGAACCTGCAAAATAATAGAGATAGGTGCGGTAAAAATAAAAGGCGGCGAAATCATTGACAGAATGGACATATTCGTTGATCCCGAATGTCCGATTCCCGAGGAAATAACTAATCTGACCTCAATTACCGATGAAATGGTAGCCGGAGCGCCTAAAGAAAAGGAAGCAGTTGAAGCTTTTTTAAGCTTTGCAAACGGTGCAATGCTCATAGCGCATAACGCCAATTTTGACGTGGGATTTATAAGAGTTGCGGCGGAAAGACATTCAATACCGTTTGAAAATACATTTCTTGATACTGTAGGACTTTCAAAGTACGTCAATCCCGAGCTTAAAAATCATAAGCTTGATACCATTGTCAATCATTATAAAATAGGAGATTTCCACCATCACAGAGCGTCTGATGACGCGGAAGTTCTCGCACGTATATTCATTATAATGCTGGAACGTCTGAAGAGCGAGGGTGTAGGAAATTTTGAGCGAATGATCGAGGCAATGGGTGAGGACGTTGATCCGTTAAAGCTCAGACCGTGTCACATGGTTATTTTTGCAAAAAACAAAGAGGGACTTAAAAACCTCTATAAGCTCATATCCTTCAGTTATCTTTACTATTACAAGAGATTTCCGAGAATGCCCAAGTCTGTAATTGAACAGTACAGAGAAGGACTTATTATCGGCTCTGCATGTGAGTCGGGAGAGCTATATAAGGCGATACTCGACGGAAAGAGCGCGCAGGAAATAGAGGATATAGCTTCATTTTATGATTATCTTGAAATACAGCCTCTTTGCAATAATATGTTCCTCGTTGCGGAAGGAAAGGTTCAGAATGAGGACACGCTTCGTGATATAAATAGGCAGATATATGAGCTTGGCAAAAAGCTCGGTAAGCCTGTTTGCGCAACCTGCGACGCACATTTTGTCAATAAAGAAGATGAAATTTATCGCCGCATTTTGCTTGCGGGTATGAAATTCTCAGACGCGGATAAGGAAATGCCTATATATCTGCGTACGACTGACGAGATGCTTGAGGAATTTTCATATCTCGGCAAGGAGATAGCTGAAGAGGTAGTTATTGACAATCCGGGTAAAATCGCCGATATGTGCGAATACATACGCCCCATTCCAGAGGGCTCATATGAGCCTACGATTCCCGGAGCTAATGAGGAGCTTACAGAATCATGCTGGAAAAGAGCGAGAGATTGGTACGGAGACGAGGTTCCTGAAATAGTTTCGAATAGGCTTGAAAAAGAGCTTAATTCGATTATTAAAAACGGATTTGCCGTTCTTTATATTATAGCGGTAAAGCTCGTTGCTTATTCTGAAAGTCTCGGTTATCTTGTTGGCTCGAGAGGCTCGGTTGGCTCCTCGCTTGTCGCAACGCTTTCGGGTATTTCTGAGGTAAACCCTCTCCCTCCGCATTACAGATGCCTTAAATGCAAGCACAGCGAATTTATAACCGACGGAAGTGTCGGTTCGGGATTTGACCTTGAGGATAAGGTTTGTCCTGTTTGCGGCGAACTTATGTATCAGGACGGTCACGATATACCTTTTGAGACTTTCCTTGGCTTTTACGGTGACAAATCTCCCGATATAGACCTTAATTTTTCGGGTGACGTTCAAGGTAAGGTCCATAAATACACAGAAGAACTTTTTGGTCAGGGGCATGTTTTCAGAGCGGGAACGATAGGCACGCTTGCAGATAAAACGGCTTGGGGATATATAAGCAAATATCTTGAGGAAAGACATGTTAAAATTCCGAAAGCCGAAATATCTCATATGGTAACGAAACTTGTCGGAATCAAGCGCACAACGGGACAACATCCGGGTGGAATCATAGTTGTTCCAACAGAGTATGAAATATACGATTTCACACCCGTTCAGCACCCTGCCGATGACCCGAATTCGGATATCATCACAACACATTTTCAGTTCTCATATCTTCACGATACGATACTTAAGCTTGACGAGCTTGGACACGATATTCCGACGAAATACAAGATGCTTGAGCGTTATACTAACACGAGCGTTCTTGATGTTAAAATGAACGACAAATCGGTTTATGAACTTTTTGCTTCGACAAGACCTCTCGGAATAACTCCGCAGGATATAGGAGGATGCTTGCTTGGAACTTATGGAATCCCCGAGATGGGAACCAGATTTATCCAGCAGGTTCTTATTGATGCCCAACCTAAAACCTTTGCCGACCTTTTGCAGATTTCCGGTCTTACACACGGAACGGACGTTTGGCTCGGAAATGCGCAGGAGCTTATAAAAGCGGGTACGTGTACGATTTCTGAGGTCGTTGGAACGCGTGACGGTATTATGCTTTACCTTATTCAGAAGGGGCTTGATAACTCCATGTCGTTTAAAATTATGGAGGATGTCCGTAAGGGAAAGGGACTCAAGCCTGAGTATGAAGCGGCGATGCTTGAACATAACGTTCCGGATTGGTATATATGGTCGTGTAAAAAGATCAAATATATGTTTCCTAAGGCGCACGCCGCGGCATACGATATGTCGGCTATACGTCTCGGTTGGTATAAAATTTATTATCCTATGGAATTTTACGCCGCATTTTTAACAGTTGCGCCCGGTGGATTTGATGCTGAAATTGTAGGCGGAGGATATTCGGGGGTCAACGAGGCAATAAAGGAAATTGAAGAAAAGGGAATAGAGGCAACCGCAAAGGAAAATGAAACCTGCCAGACTTTATATCTTGTTCGTGAAGCCATGGCAAGGGGAGTAAAATTTTTAAACGTAGACCTTAAAAAATCTGATGCAACGGCATTCCTCCCAGAAAACGGAAAGATAAGAATGCCTTTCAACTCTCTTGCGGGGCTTGGTGACAAGGCCGCAGAGAAAATCATTGAAGCAAGAGACAATTATGAAATTTATTCTGTTGAGGATCTTCGTGAAAGAACGGGAATTTCAAAAGCGGTAATCGAGCTTTTACGTAGAAATCACGTCCTTGACGGTCTTTCGGAAACAAATCAATTCTCTATGTTTTAATCCTAATCCGTGTGATATTAAAAGCATCAACATAAAGGTTGATGCTTTTAATAATGTAAATTTTACTTTACAAAAAGCAACAAAAACAGCATTATGGCGCATTCCTTATCTCCGCTTTTGGAGAGGAGAAGAAAAACCGCTACGGCAAGGATAAGTATTTCCTCAGTTCCTATATCAAACTTACCGTTTTTTACAAAAGGGAGACTTTCAAGTAAGGTTGACTTTATGCCGCCGCTCCCCTTGAATATTGAAGCAAATTTTCCATCCCCTCCACTCTTTTTTTCCGGAACCGCTACGCATTCAGCGGATGCATTTTCTTGCATTATTTCACAGTTTGAATCGGATTTCGTACTTTGCTGTGTATTTATATCCGATGCGGTAAAATATTCACATTCTTGCTCTTCTCTAAAAGCATTTCCGTCATAATTTTCTGGAACCGTTATTTTTTCTTCTTCAGCCTGATATGTTCTTGTATACATATTTACTTTGACCTCATCATTTCAAGAATGTCTGCTATAGACATCATTGAATCGATAGCGCGTCCTCTCTCCTCTGATACGTATGGCTTTAATGCAAGAAGAAGGTCCTTTCGTCTTATGCGGTTTGTTCCGCCTTGGCCGATAGAGTTTTCATATGTAACCGCCGGGGCGGTAATACTTTCGCTTTTATTATTCAACTCTTGCGGCTCTTCTTTGTTAGGCTGAGGATTATCGGTTTCTGCTTTTTCGGTACTCAGGTTCTTTATTTCTTCTATAAGCTTTGGATTTTCCATAATCAGATTAACTATTTTGGACAAATCGGTTTCAGCCATATTTACACCCCTTTATCGAATATTGCCTTTTTTGTAGCTGTTCATTATTTTCGCCGCATCCGTAAGGCTTATCTTCTCACTACCTGAAAGAGCACGGCGTATTTTCTCTATATCTTCATGCTTTGGTGTAGCTTCGGGAAGGCTGTATCCATGGCTTTTTGCCATTAAAATTATTTCCCTCCATAATTCCGCGTCAGGCTTTTCAGCAAGTCGCTTTAGTTCCTCTTTGTTTATTCTCATACCCTTTGTCTCCCTTCTGCCGTTTATGCGGCTGCAAAAAAATTGAAGCGCAGGATTTTGTGAATCCGTCTCCTGCTTATCGTCTTCTGCTTTTATTCTATGCTTTTTTTTAAAAAAATGCTACGCAAAAGGAAAAACAAATATGAAATGTCTTATATTTTCCGACTCTCACGGATGTGAGTCCGGTATAACGAAAGCTCTTTCTATGCACAGGGATGCGGAGGTAGTCTTCTTCCTTGGAGACGGACTGTCGGACGCCGATGCCGTTGCCTCCTTTGATAAATCGCGAATGTGGGTAGCTGTTAAAGGAAACTGTGATTTCAGACCGTATTTTCTTGAAAGAGAGGTTGGTAAAACAGATGTAATATCTCTTGAAGGAAGAAAAATAGTGTTTACCCACGGTGATCTTTACGGAGTGAAATATGGGTGCGACGGAATAAAAAACCTTGCGCTTTCGCGCAAGGCAGATATAGTTTTGTTCGGTCATACTCATATGCCGTACGAGGAATATGCGGATGAAGTAAAACCAATATATCTTTTTAATCCGGGAAGCATCTCTCTGCCGTCACACAGCTTTGGAATAATGACGCTTACAGAATCATTTGTGCTGTTTTCGCACGGAAGGGTATATTAATACTCTTTAAGTCTGTCAAATATTTTTTTTGCAGTGATTTCGCAAAGCATGACTGTATTCTCTTCGTTTTCTCCCTCAACCATTATGCGTATAACAGGCTCCGTTCCGGAGGGCCTTATTACAAGTCTACCGCTATCACCTATTTTTTCTTCTGCATCGGATATTATCGCCTTTATTTCATCATCGGTGAAAAGGGCGATTTTTTCATTCTGCGTAGCACTTATATTCACAGTGTGCTGCGGATATTTTTTCATAACCTTCGCAAGCTCACTAAGAGGTTTTCCGCTTTCTTTTATATGGGAGAGCAGTGTAAGCGCGGTAAGCTGTCCGTCACCCGTTGTGGCATGATTTCTGATTATTACGTGGCCGGATTGTTCACCGCCAAAGGAGTATCCCTCTTGGTTAAGCATTTCAAGAACGTATCTGTCTCCAACCTTTGCTGCTATAAAATTAATTCCGTTTTCGTCGCAGAATTTATGAAATCCGAAATTCGTCATGACTGTACCGACGACAGTATTCTTATTAAGCTGTCCTTTTTTCTTCATATCAAGAGCAAGGATTGCCATAATGAAGTCACCGTCTATCTCATTTCCTTTTTCGTCCACCGCAAGGCATCTGTCTGCATCTCCGTCAAAGGCTATCCCAACTTCCATATTGTTTTCAACGACGAATTTCTTAAGCTCATCTAAATGTGTTGAACCGCAGTTGTTATTAATGTTTACGCCGTCGGGCTTGTCGAACAGCATGTGCACATCAGCTCCAACTGAGGTAAAAAGCTCTTCTGCTGTAGCACTTGCCGAGCCGCAAGAGCAGTCGATAGCAACTTTCATTCCGTCAAGGTGGATATCGGTTGTGTGCATAAGATAAGTTATATAGTCATGTAGTGCGTATGGTGTGTCATATCGCTTTCCTATATTCTGGCTTTCCGCAATTTTTATCGGAGGAGTATTGTCAAGAACAATTGATTCTATCTGCTCTTCAAGCTCATCTGAAAGCTTAAATCCATTTTCACCGAAAATTTTTATTCCATTGTATTCGTATGGGTTATGAGATGCTGATATCATAACGCCCGCTTTTGCCTTGTATTTCGTTACAAGGTAAGCAACGGCAGGCGTCGGAACGACTCCAAGTGTCATAACGTCACTTCCGACAGAGCATAATCCTGCGCATAGCGCCGACGCAAGCATTTCTGACGAAAGTCGCGTATCCATTCCTATTATAACCTTTGGTCTGTACTTTTGGTTTGATGACAGAACGTGACCGAGCGCTCTTCCGATTGCCATAGCTCGCTCACAGCTTAAAAATTCGTTTGCAATTCCTCTCACACCGTCTGTGCCAAAAAGACGTCTCATAAAAAATATCCTTTCTTTAATTGCTTTTCTTCATGGGAGCTCTTTCGTCTCCGTAAAAATAATAATTTTCGGGTAATATACCGACAATTCTTGAGAGTGGGTAGATAACGCATCCGCGTCCTATAATACTTCCGGGGCAAACAACGCTGTTGCATCCTATCTCGGCTCTGTCACCAAGAAGAACTCCCATTTTGCGAAGTCCGGTGTCGATTTTTTCTCCACCGCTTTTTATTGAAATATTGCTGTGGTCAAGTCGGAAATTTGATATTATAGCGCCAGCGCCCATGTGTGCGCGGTATCCGATGATGCTGTCTCCAACGTAATTATAATGCGGCAATTGCGCACCGTCAAATATTATCGCGTTTTTTATTTCTGTGCTGTTTCCTATAACCGCTTCGTCTCCTATGATAACTGATCCACGTATATACGCGCCCGGTCTTACTTCTGTTTTATGACCGATTATCGCGGGTCCGATTACGGTTGCTTTTTCAGAGATAACTGCATCATTTGCAATCCACACGTCAGGGGCTGTCATCGTATATTCGTCACCAAGATTTTTTGAAAGCTCAAGGCATACGTCTTTTATTTTTGTAAGAGCCTCATATGGCATCTTGCATCCGTCGAATATGCTTTTTGCAATGGTGTGATTAAGGTCAAATAGGTCTGCGGACTGTGGTATTATCATAAAAATCCTTTCAATAAACAGAAACTTATTGTAAAAAACTTGCAAAAATTCTTTAAGTATGTTATACTTTATAATATACAAATTGTTTGCATTTGACAATTGGTCTATGCATGATATTATAGCATACAAAAAACGAAAAGTCAACTATTTTGCAAAATGTTGTACTATTTTACCAATTATTGAAGAAGCGAGGATTGAAAATGCCAAGGAATTTCGGACCGCCTATGCCATTGATGCATCAAAAAGGCAGAAAACCAAACAGACCGAAAAGTATCAAGGAGCTACCTGCGTATGTATTAAATCGAGTTAAAGGATTTCTTTCAAGACTTTTTTACATAATTTCGCTTGTGTGGGAAACGGCACCGCTAATATTTATTCTTATGGCGCTTTTTTGCGTGCTTACCGGTGTGTTGCCCGTAATAGGCGCATATATATCGAAGGAGCTCCTTAACGGAATCGCCGCACTTATAGGATCAAAAAGCTCCGGAAGTATATCCGAAGATATATTCAAAACACTTGAGCCTGTACTCTTTCTTTTACTGTTGGAATTTATTTATCAGTTTGCAAGGCGTATTCTTGAAAGGCTTAACGCCGGTGTTACGGCTATCGCGGGTGAGCTTGTCGTAAATCATATCAAACTGAAAATAATCAACAAATCAAAGACGGTTGATATGTCGTCATTTGACAGTCCCGCATTTTATGAAAAGCTTGAAAATGCTAACCGCGAGGCAGGTATGCGTCCGATTGGAATTCTGTCTGCGACGTTCAGCGTTATAAGCGCTGTTATAAGTATAGTTTCATTTATAATTGTGCTTGCTACGCTCAGTCCGTTTGCACCGATATTAATAATAGCAGCTGCAGTTCCCGGCGCGATAGTAAATTACATATATAGGCACAGAAATTTCAGATATATGCGTATGCATTCAAAGGACAGACGCGAGATGAGCTACTATTCGGGAATAATGGTAAATAAGGATCAGGCAAAGGAAGTCAAAATTCTTGGACTTGGAGACACGTTTATTGAAAAATATAAAAATGCCTTCACCAAATACTTTGCGGGTCTTAAACGCCTTATTCTGAGAGAAAACGTGTTAAGAGTTGTGGTAAGCCTTCTCGCAACGCTGGCAAACTGTTTTCTGTTCGCTTACGTCGCGTATGATGTTGTGTTCCACGATGGAATGATAGGTGATTATTCGCTTTATACAGGCGCTCTTAATTCCGTCGCAAGCTACGTAACGACTCTTGTTACCGCAACCGCAACGATATACGAGGGAACTCTTTTCATAGATAACATGATAGAATATATGAAGGAGGAAACGAAAATCGTTTCTATCCTGCCCGAGCCTATAAAGCCCGAAAGAAATATAAAACACAAAATTGAGTTCAAAAACGTATCGTTTTCATATCCCGGAACAGAAAAAAAAGTTTTGGATAATATAAATCTTACCTTTGAATCGGGTGAAAAAATAGTTCTCGTAGGATTAAACGGTGCGGGAAAAACCACGCTTATAAAGCTAATAACCCGTCTTTATGATCCGACCGAGGGCATTATATATCTTGACGGACGTGATATTAGAGAGTATGACCCAAGTGCTCTTTACGATATGTTTGGAATCATATTCCAAGATTTTGGAAAATACGCTGTAACGGCAGCCGAGAATATTGAATTCGGAGACGTTTCCCGAAACGCAGATCGTAAATTTGTTGCTGCGGCGGCAAAGTCGAGTGATGCCGATGAATTTATTGAAGCGCTTCCGAGAGGATATGACACTCCTCTCACAAGGATGTTTGAGGAAGATGGAATTGAGCTTTCGGGCGGTCAGTGGCAGAAGCTTTCGGTTGCCAGAGCTTTCTATAAGGAATCGGATATTCTTATTCTTGACGAGCCTACGGCAGCGCTTGACGCTCTTGCGGAGCAGGAGATATTTGACCAGTTTGCAGAGCTTTCACGCGGTAAAATCAGTATATTTGTCTCTCACCGCCTTTCAAGCGCGGTGACAGCGGATAAGATAGTCGTTCTTAAAAACGGAACTGTCACAGAGCTTGGAACACACGAGGAGCTTATGGCAAAGGGCGGCGATTACCATCTCTTATTCTCAACTCAAGCGCACCGCTATACTGCAGAAATTAACAGCTAAACAAAAACAAACGGTGGGGCTTTTTCCTCACCGTTTGTTTTTTGAAATTTTGCAATTCGTCAAGCACTTTGCTGGGCATAATTCCAAACTCATCATGAATACTAAAAAGTATGTTGCAACTCAATCTTGGCGGTATAGTTCCTTTTTCAATCTTTGATATAGTGGTAACAGAGACTTTAAGTTTGTGCGCCATTTCCTTTTTTGAAAGTTTTTTCGATT
>JAZSGJ010000042.1:0-11500 GCA_045532675.1 Eubacteriales bacterium
ATATTAAATCAAATTTTTGGTGCATTTTGCACAAAAAACAGCTTAAAAATTAATAAAATGAATAAAAATACAATAAAAATGAATTTTATTGCAAAAAACTATTGACTTTATGCAAAATACAGTGTATAATTATAACATCAAAAGTAAATGAGCGAATAAATTTCGCAGAAAGAGGAAATAAAATGAAAAAAATTATATGTACATTACTCGCAGTAGCGATTCTTTGCTGCTCGGTATTCACACTCGTATCTTGCGGCGGCGGTAATGACACAAAGATCGCAATCCAGAGCGGAACAACAAGTGAAGCTTACGCAAAGGTTCTCAAGGGCGTTGAAGTCGTTTCCTTCGACACATTTGCTCTTGCAGCTCAGGGCATGAAGAACGGTAACGCAGACTACGTTTTTGTTGATAAAACAACAGCAAATGCTCTTTGCAAGGAAATTTCCGGACTTAAGATTATTGACATTGCGCTTTCAAGCGAGCACTACGGTATCGGTATCGATCCCGCGCAGGCAGACCTCAAGACAAATATTGACAACATTCTTGCGAACAAGGCTGCTGAAATCGATGCAATCAAGGCTAAGTACATGAACGGTGAAGAAGCTTCATACGTAGGCGTTGAATCTGCAACAAAGGATACCTCTAAGGCTGATAAGCAGCTCGTAGTAGCAACCAACGCAGAGTTTGCTCCCTGGGAGTACAAGGAAGGCAACCTTTACTACGGTATTGATATGGAAATTGCTAAGCTTATAGCAGACGAGCTTGATCTTGAGCTTGTTATCGACGATATGGCATTCAATATGGTTGTAGGCGCTGTTGGTAACCACGGTGTTGATATTGCAATGTCCGGTATCACCATCACCGCTGAGCGTATGGATGTAATTAACTTCTCAACTCCTTACTACACCGAGTCCATCGTAGTAGTTTGCAAGGCAGACGATACATCATTCAATAAGGCAGGAACGGTTGTTGATCTTCTTACAACCATCTGCTATCCCGAGGCATAAGTTAAGAATAAAGGTAAAAATAAAGGCTTAGTTTTTACGCTAAGCCTTTAATTAGGTTATATATATGAAAGAATTTATAAAACAATTTATAACGAATAAGGGCTATGAGAGTGTGCTTGACGGCTTGCTTATAACCGTTGAAATAGCAGTATTCGGCTTGCTTATCGGTATAGTTATCGGAACTCTTATCGGAGTTGTCAGAGTTATGCCGAAATATAAGCTCATGCCTCGTATTTTAGATAAAATATGCGTGTTTTACCTTGAAATTTTCCGCGGAACGCCTATGGTTGTGCAGCTTCTTATCGGATATTGGGTTCTTCTTCCCGCGCTTGGCATAAGCGTAAATTCGGGTGTTCCGGTAGCAATTATCGTGT
This sequence comes from Eubacteriales bacterium, assembly GCA_045532675.1. Lineage (GTDB taxonomy): Bacteria > Bacillota > Clostridia > Oscillospirales > CAG-272 > UBA1740. The sequence continues at coordinate 1,382 of JAZSGJ010000042.1, forward strand.
TTGGTATGAACAGCGGAGCTTACGTAAGTGAAATTATGCGCGGCGGTATAAACTCGGTTGACATAGGTCAGCTTGAGGCGGGAAGAGCGGTAGGTCTTCCTTATTCGGTAGCTATGCTTAAGATAGTTATACCGCAGGCTGTTAAAAATATACTTCCCACGCTCGGTAACGAATTTATAGTTTTGATTAAGGAAACTTCGGTAGTAAGCTTTATTGCCGTAACCGACCTTTATAAGTCCTTCAAGCAGCTCGGTGACCCAACGTATGATTACGTAGTACCGTATCTTATGCTTGCGCTTACATACCTTGTGCTTGTGCTTTTGATTTCGTTTGGCGTAAGAACTCTCGAGAAAAAGCTGAAGAAAAGCGAAAGATAATATGGAAGGAGACTTGGTAAAATGAGTGAAACAACTAAGGAAAATTCAGTCATCCTCTCTATAAGAGGGCTTGAAAAGTCCTTCGGTGAGCTGAAGGTTTTAAAGGGCGTTGACCTTGATATTAAAAACGGTGAAAAAATAGCTATTCTCGGTCCTTCGGGATGCGGTAAATCCACGCTTCTCCGTTGCCTTAACTGTATGGAAGATCCCACGGGCGGCTCTATTTTCTTCAGAGGAGAGGATATAGCCGATATGAAGGTCGATATAAATAAGCACAGAGAGCATATCGGAATGGTGTTCCAGCAGTTCAACCTTTTTAACAATAAGACGGTTATAGAGAATATAATGCTTGCGCCGGTTTATGTCGGACTGCGCGACATTAAGCGTAATAAGAAAAATCCGAATGCCGAGAAGAAAACGAAGGCTGACGTTATTGCGGAAGCAAAGCTGCATGCCGAGGAGCTTCTCCGCCGAATAGGTCTTGAGGACAAAGCAAACGTTTATCCGTCTACTCTATCGGGCGGACAGAAGCAGAGAGTTGCTATCGCGCGCGCTCTTGCAATGAACCCCGACGTTATACTTTTCGACGAGCCGACCTCAGCGCTCGACCCCGAGATGGTAGGCGAGGTTCTTGACCTTATGAAAGCACTTGCTGACGAGGGAATGACGATGGTAATCGTAACTCACGAAATGGGCTTTGCGCGTGAGGTTGCCGACCGTGTTCTCTTCATGAGCGAGGGCGTGATTCAGGAGGAGGGAACTCCCGAAGAAATTTTTAACAATCCGAAGAATCCGCGCCTTCAGGACTTTTTGTCAAAGGTTTTATAATAAAACCTGTCTATCCCTTTATCAAACTTTTGGTGCTGTCACATTTGGTAAAACCGAAAAAGTCTAAAAATAAAATAAAAAAGACTCAAATGCAGCAAAAACGCAAATGAGACAGCATAATGATGAAATCATGCGGATTTCTTCTCTTTATAGACTTTTTCTACCGCCGTTTTCAAGCTTCAACGTATGAGAATACGCCTCTCGCCTTGAAAAACGACGCTTTTTCCTCAAATCTGACTGTCCCCTTATTAAAATTTTTGGGTGTCTCAAATTTTTGCATTTGAGACACCCCCATTTTTTATGCTTTTTCTTTAATCAGAGCGTTGATTTTTTCTCTTAACGTGAGTATTTGATTTGCGTTTTTAGCGCAGGTATCAAAGGTGACGTTCGTTCCTATCGCCTCATCAATAAGCTTAACCACAGTTGATAAGAATATTAAAAGAAAGCGTATACACATTATTTTTATGAAAAATGTGATTTTTATCACAAAAAACGTAAAATTATGTGATTTGGTTAAATAATACAGCGAGGCGAATCGTCACCAACAAGGTTATTTCCAGAATTCGTCGAGGGAAGCGCGAAGCTCTTTGGGGTCGCTGACGAACTTCATTCCGCGCCAGAGCGAAGGAATGATTTTTTTATATATGGGGTCGCTGAATCTGTCGTCTACGAGGACGATAACGCCCTTGTCATTTTCGCGTCGGATAACTCTTCCTGCTGCCTGAAGGACCCTGTTCATGCCGGGGTATATATAGGCAAACTGTTTGCCTTCCTCGTATTTTTCGTCAAAGTAGGCGGAGATTGCTTCTCTCTCATAGGAGAGGCCGGGCATACCGATGCTGACGACAACCGCGCCGATAAGGCTGTCTCCCGCTAGGTCTATACCCTCTGCATAGATTCCTCCCATTACGCAGAAGCCGATAAGGTAGGACTTATCATCTTTTGAAAATTCGGCAAGGAAGTTTTCCTTCTCGGCAGCGGTCATATTCCGCTTTTGCGTTATGACGCTGACCTTCGGGTATTTTGTCTTGAAGGCGTTTGAAAGCGCCTCGGAGTATGCAAACGAGGGGGAGAATATCATATAATTTCCGCGCTTTGCAGAAACCGTCGCGGCAATTACTCTGCATATCGCGGAGAGGGTATCCTCTCTTTCGGAAAAGCGGGTGCTTATCTTATCCATAATGCTGACCGAAAGCTGCTCGGTGGCGAAGGGGGATTCGACTTCTAAGACGTCAGACGTTCCGTCTCCGCCAAGCAGGGATTTATAATAATAGAGCGGGGTGAGGGTGGCAGAGAACAAAATGGCTGACCTGCCTTTTTCAAGGCGCTCGGAAATCTCTCTGCCCGTGTCGATGCAAAAAAGCTTTGCGCGCAGAGTGCCGTTGTCGTAAAAGACAAACATTTCGTACGATGTGTCGAATTTTTCCATTACGCGGCGGAATTTTTTGAGCCCGTAGAGGTAATTTCGAAGAAGCTTCAGACGCTTTTCCTTCTCGGCGTCACGCGCGCTGAAGTTAACTAGAAGCTCGTCCTCTGCAGTCGCTATTAATTTATCAAATATTTCGTAGAGTGCGTATGGAATTTCCTTCTCATGCACCGACGCGTATTTTTTGCCGTCGTCGTCAACTCTTATTTCCTCTTTTATGAGAGGGAAAAGCGCGTCTGCAAAGGCTTCGGCGGCACTGCGTGCCGATTTTTTCGTTGAGGAGAACTCACCGAGAAGCTCGTTTCTGACGGGGAGAAGTATATCCGCCTCGGATATTTCGGCAGAGTACATTTCTCTTGCCCTGTCGGTCAGGTTGTGTGCCTCGTCGATAAGAAAGGCATAATTACCGCCCTCGGTGAAAAATCTTCTTATATAAACGTCGGGGTCGAAAAGATAGTTAAAGTCACATATAATAACGTCGCAAAGCTCCGCGTACGTAAGCGAAAGCTCGTAGGGACAAACCTTAAACTCGCGTGACGTCTCGTCCAAATCCTTGGCGGTGATTACCGTCTTTTCCTTTTTGTATAGGCAAAGCACCGCATCGGCAAGTCTGTTGCACTTCGCGTTTTCGCAAAGGGCGCGGGATTCGCGGCAGAGAAGGCCCATTTTGCACCGTTTTTCCTTTGCGCTGATTCTTACCGCACGAAGCAAAACTCCCGACTTTGCCATGAGATTAAGGCAATCAACAGCCGCTTCGGCTGTCGTTTGCTTCGGGGTCAGATAAAAGGATTTTTCTATTCGTCCGTCGCCCATGGCGCGCACGGCAGGATAGAGCACGGAAACCGTTTTTCCCGTTCCCGTCGGCGCTGTTGCAAACAAGGTGCCGCCCCGTGCAATGGTTTTGTAGGCTCTGCGAACGAATTCGCTTTGCCCCTCTCTTACGATTTTGTAGGGAAATTTAGCCTTTTGCATTGACGGCAGCCTGAGTGTAACACGATCTATTTCCGGCTTTGCGTAAATATTTATTGTCATTTTACACTTGTCGAAAAATCTTTCAAGCTTCCTTTTGGTCACGTACTCCTCGGTGTCGGCAAATTCCATAAGAGATGAATTCATGTAAATCAGATTTAGCTTTATTCTTTCGGCTTTAGTCTGTTCAGCATATGCAAACGCAGCGATATACGCTTCGCCGCGCAGCTTTTCGACGTATTCCTTTTTCGGTCTTGCGGGATGGGTGTCAACCTCTAAAGAAAACCACATTTCATCCTTATTTGCCTTATCTGCCCGGGCGGATATTTCAATCTCGCATCCGCATGCCGTAAAGGTAAGAGTAAAATCCTTTCTTTCGGCATCGGGGACAGCCTCGGTGTGCAGCCTTTTGGATATTCGTCTTTCCTCCGGCTCGTCCTCGTCGTAGGGGAGAGATGAGGCGACGGCGCACCTTGCCGTTCTTATAAATTCACGTGAGGTGATAAGTATTTTATTTTTTTCTCTGTCGTACTTCACGGCATCTTCTCCTTTCCTGCGGTTTTGAGTATGAGTTTTTTAATTAAATAAGCTTTTCGTAAGCCTCGAAATTTTCATTTTATAGGTATCTGATATCTCGATTATATCGGGATTTTCGGCAAACGGTGTGTCCGTTTCTCCCCAGCCGAAGCCGACTGCGTTTGACTGTCCCGCCATGATTATTATGTCATATCCTGTTTCCATTTGAAAAATCCTCATGAAAGATTAATTTAACTATATCACAATCGGGAGATAAAATCAATATATTTTTGTATTTACAAAGCTAATATTTTATGTTAAAATATAATTATTCACGTAAATTTATCACAAACCGTTTCGGAGGACGGAGAGCTATATGAAAAGAATTTTAAAATCCGCATTGATTGCCACTCTGCCCGTGCTCACGGGGTATCTCGTGCTTGGATTCGGATTCGGTATAATCATGAAATCCGATGGGTACGGAATGCTGCTTGCAGTCGCTATGAGCTTCCTTATCTACGCAGGCTCTATGCAGTACGTTGCCGTGGGACTCCTCACCGGCGGAGCATCGCTCATCACTTCAGCGCTCACAGCGCTTATGGTGAATGCAAGGCATGTTTTTTACGGAGTTTCTATGCTCGATAAATACAAGGGAACAGGGAAGATTAAACCCTATCTTATATTTTCACTGACAGATGAGACTTATTCGCTCGTATGCTCCTATAATGCCGATTCCGCGCCGGAAGAAAACAAGAGCTATTATTTTTTCGTTTCTCTCTTGAACCATGCGTACTGGGTGGCGGGAACCTTCCTCGGTGCGCTTGTAGGAACACTCGTTAAATTTAACACGGAGGGCATTGATTTTGCATTGACTGCGCTTTTCGTCACGGTTTTTCTCGAGCAATGGCTCTCCGCAAAGAAGTATATTCCCGCACTGGTCGGCGTATTTGTTTCGGTTATATGCCTTATAATTTTCGGAAGTGAACGTTTCCTGATTCCCGCAATGCTTATTATCGCGCTTATTCTTTGTCTTTATAAGGAAAGGGGCGAGGATGAAAATGGATAATCTATATATCTGGCTTACGGTCGGGGTGATAGCGCTTGTTACGGCGGCGCTCAGATTTCTTCCGTTCGCCGTGTTTAACGATAAAAGGGGAGTGCCTAAAATAGTTGATAAGCTCGGGAAGCTTCTGCCTTATTCGATTATGGGAATGCTCGTGGTTTTTTGCCTTAAAGAAGTCAGCTTCGGAGATGTGTCTGGATTTTTGCCCGAGCTTATATCCGTAGCCGTCGTCGGCGTGCTTTACGTTCCGAGGAGAAATACGCTTTTAAGTACAATCGGCGGAACGGTTTGCTATATGGTGCTTGTTCAGCTTGTATTTTGATAATAATTTTTATATTAAGGAGAAAATAAATATGCGTAAAAATTTTGGAAAACAGTCATGGATTTATCCTATGCCGGTGCTTATCGTCGGAACCTACGACGAAAATAAAAACCCAAACGCGATGAATGCGGCATGGGGCGGAATTTACGATACCGATATGATTATGGTATGCCTTTCGCACGACCATAAGACTACCGAAAATATTAAAAAAAACGGAGCGTTTACCGTAAGCTTCGCCACCGCTGACACAACCGTTTCGAGTGATTACGTGGGCATTGTTTCCGCAAATGACGTGCCGGATAAGTTTGCGCGCGCCGGATTTCATGCAACTCCGAGCGAAAACGTCTCAGCGCCCATTATAGACGAGCTTCCGATGACGCTTGAATGTAAGCTTATAAAGTTCAATGAGGACGGAATCTGCATCGGTGAGATAGTGAACGTCTCTGCGGATGAAAGCATACTTGACGAAAAGGGAAAAGTGGATGCAAAGAAGCTTAATCCCATAATCTACGACTGCGTTACCCACGACTATCTGACACTCGGCAATAAGGTAGGCAGAGCCTTCTCTGACGGAAAGAAAATTAAATAAGAAACCTAATTACAGTAAGGACATAATTAATTATGTTTAAAGACATGAGCTTGACTGCACTTATCCCGAGCGCAGCGACAGGCACATGCCGAAGCTGAAATGCACGCGCGAAATAACTTTTGACTAAAACTACAAAAATATGATAAGAAATTTTCAAAAATCTGTGTAACCTTTTCTGTTTTCAAGTGTCTTATAGATACAAGGAGGTGACGAAATGAAAAACGATATCATAGAAGAACTGTTTTCAAAATATTACAATGACGCTTTGCTTTACACTCTGTCTCTGACTAAAAATTATCCCATTGCCGAGGGTATCGTGTCTGATGCGTTCTATACGGCACTCAAGACGGCAGACGGAGAAGTAAATAATTTTAAGGCGTGGCTGCTCAAGGTGTGCAGAAATCTTTATCTTAACGCCTTAAGAAAAAACAAGCGTCTTACAGAGATCGACGATAATATTGCCGACGAGAGCGAAACGGCGCTTGAGGGTATTATTAAAAAAGAAGAATACAGAGCTTTATATCACGCGATATCAATTCTCACTCCGTCACATAAAGAAGTAATTACCCTGTTTTATTTTGAGGATTTGTCCGTCAGGGATATGGCGCTTGTGCTTGGAAAGAGCGAGACCGTAGTAAAAGTTGCTCTTTTCAGAGCACGGGAGGCTCTCAAAAAAATTTTGTCAGTTAACCTGTAACCTTTTCGGTTTTCGGGTGTCTTATAGACAGAAGGGCGGATTACAAGCCTTGAAATCAAAATTAACATAAGCAAAGGAGAAAAGATTATGGATTTTGAAAAAGCTTACCAGAAATTTTTAAACGGAACTGCGACTCCGGAAGAGGTTGAGTTCGTTCGCAGCGAAATGAAAAAAGCAAGCGAGATAAACGATATTTTAACAAATGTTAAAAGTGAGGGCGCTACGAATACCGCCGAAAAGGAAAACGTTAAAAGGGCTATGAAGACATATCGAAAAAAAGATACGGTTAAGATACTCCTGATTGCGGCAGCATCGGTACTTGTTCTTGCGCTTGGAATAAGCCTTGCCACCGGTATTCCGATTTTAACGAATGCTAAGGATAACGTGAATTACACAGTCGCAGACGCGAAGCAGATTGCTACAGATTATCTTGCGGAAAAATATCCTGCGGGAGCCGGTAAAATCGAGGTTCAAAGAGTTGAAAAGGAGCTCGAGGTTGAGGGAAGAATCAAAAACGCGCGTTATATATACGTTCTTGAGGTCTATAACGGCGTAAATAACGTTTTTGAAATTGAAATCGACAGCAAAACCGGTAATATCATAGAAGTAGACTGAAATTTAAAGGTAAAACAGGCTGCGTTATTTATGCAGAATAAAACAAAACGGACTGATTAATTCAGCGCAGAACAAAAGTACAAGAAAAGGATAAAAAGCAAAAACGCTTTTGCTACCGGTAAATGAGTAGTGAAAGCGTTTTTTAAGGTGGAATTTCTCGCGAAATTCAATTTTTATTGCAGTTTTTGTATGATTTTGCCAAAATCCCTTTGCCCATCGGTTTTGGGGCGTTAGGATTTTTTCATTGATTTACAGCTATTTTTTCCGTAAAAATTTCTGCTTCGTCGGTTGCATTCAAATCCATCTGCCCAAGGTAGTTGCAGCGGTCGCAGAGCTGCTCCGCAATCCGCTCCCTTGATACGCCCTCCCTGAAAATATCGGAAAGCATAACGGGTTTGTCAATGATATAACGCCTTTCGCTTTTTTTGTAATAAGCGACGGTTATCGGAACGTTCATGCCTTTTTTTAAAAGGATGCTTCCGAGAACCGTAAATCCCTGATGGAAGCCTTCAAGCACGTCAAGATAACCTTTATCCGAAATTTCGGGGAAAATTATAACGCTCTTGCCGTCCTTGAGAGCGTCTATACTCTCCGCAACAGTGTGCTTGAATCTTATATCGCGGTAGGTTGATATGAGGTTGATACCCTTGTAGAACATATATGTAAGAGGCGAAGCTATCAAGCAGAAAAGTCTTGCAAGATGAAGATTCCAATGTTTCTTTTCGTGATAGAATATTCTCGTTTGATATTTATATAAGCTGATAAGACCCGAGTTCATTTCGGATGCGCCCCAGAATCTGAACGGAAGATTTCCGTAAAGCTCCCAGGCAAGAGGTGCTGACGTGCCGACGTGATTTGACAAAATTATAGTTGGCTCGGTAATTTTTTCGCCGAGATATACAAATTCGGATTCCTTAATGAAAAGCCGCATAATTTTTTTGATTACTCTGAACCAAGGCTTGCGAATGTCTTTGTAACCGTTTTTTGACATTTTTGCTCCTCCTTCTAAAACTATATTGCCATCTATGGTAACATCCGAAAATGAACTGAAAATTAATTAATTAAGACAAAACATGTTTTTAAAGTTAAAAAATGACAAAATTGACATTTTGTTGCTTTTAAAAGGGGGTTACTGCTGAGCGTTTGATTTTACAGCGTTGCGTGCGCTTGTTTTTCCTTCCGGCCTAATGTCTCCCGCCTTGGTGAGGGCGATTTTCGTAAGCATAGGACCGATAAGCTCATAGATTAAAACCGCAAACAGCGTGATGTTTGCAACTATATGACCTTGGGAACCAAGCGTCTCGGCCTTAATTGCCATTCCGAGAGCAACTCCTGCCTGTGGGAGCAGAGTAATTCCGAGATATTTAACTATATTGCTGTTGCACTTCATCAATTTTGCGCTCATATATGCGCCGCTGTATTTTCCTACCGAACGCGTTATTATATAGACCAAGCCTATAACGACGATTGCAACGTCACCGAACACGGAGAGCTCAAGCTCCGCTCCGCTGAGCACGAAGAAGAGTACGAAAAGGGGAGCCGTCCATCTGTCCACTCTGTCCATAAGCTCTTCCGAGAAATCGCATATGTTGCAGAATACCGAACCGAGCATCATGCAAACGAGAAGGGAAGAGAAGGCAACATGCACTTCGCCTATCTTAAAGCTGAGCATTGAGAGTGCGACGGTGAGAAGAACGAAGGTTACGGACATTGCAAGTCTTTTGGAGCGGGAGTGGAAAAACTTCTCGCAAAACGTGAAGAGAAGTCCCATAACAATACCGAGAAGAAGGGAAAGACCAACCTCAAGAAGCGGCTCTAAAATAATTGAAAGAATGCTTACCGTGCCTGAGTCAATGGCTTTTGCAATACCGAAGGATATAGCGAATACGACAAGGCCTACCGCATCGTCAAGAGCAACGACGGGGAGAAGTATATCCGTAACGGGACCCTTTGCTTTATACTGACGGACTACCATAAGAGTTGCCGCAGGCGCTGTTGCGGTGGCAATTGCGCCGAGTACGATTGCCGCGGAAAGTGAAAGCTTGTCGGGAATGATAAAATGCAGACCGATAAGAGCCGTATCAACAATGACCGTGGTTACAAGAGCCTGAAAGACTCCTATAACAGTAGCTTGCTTACCTATTGATTTCAACTGAGAAAGGCGGAATTCATTTCCGATTGAAAAAGCTATAAAGCCAAGTGCGACGTCGGATAAAAGTGAGAAGGATTTTACGTTTTCGAGGCTCACGAATCCGAGTCCCTCGACTCCTAACGCACCTAATGCGTAAGGACCTATGAGAACACCAGCAACAAGATATGCGGTGACGGCAGGAAGCTTGAGCAGCTTTGCTACTCTTGAAAGAAGAAGTCCTGCAAGAAGTGAAATAGATATACTTAAAAGCGCTTGCATTTTGTTAAGCTCCTTTATTAAAAATTTAAAATGTGCAAAAAATGGGTGTCTCAAATGCAAAAATTTGAGACACCCAAAAATTTTAATAAGGGGACAGTCAGATTTGAGGAAAAAGCGTCGTTTTTCAAGGCGAGAGACGTATTCTCATACGCTGAGGCTTGAAAACACGGCGGTAGAAAAAGTCTATGAAAAGCGAAGAAATCCGCAGGATTTCATCATTATGCTGTCTCATTTGCGTTTTTGCTGCATTTGAGTCTTTTTATTTTTAGACTTTTTCGGTTTTACCAAATGTGACAGCCCCTTTTCT
>JAZSGJ010000010.1:0-31881 GCA_045532675.1 Eubacteriales bacterium
CATTTTATTTCACTTTCTGAGGTGAGCGAGAAATTCAATATTACCGTCGCCGCCCTCTATTGATGATTTAACCACCCGTACAACTTCAAATCCTACGTTCTTTGCAAATTCTGTAACCTCGTCAACCGCGCTTTGCCTTATTTTATCACTTTTGACTATTCCGCCTTTGCCGATACCGCTTTTTCCAACCTCAAACTGAGGCTTTATGAGACAGATAAAATCAGAATTATCAGACAATATATTATATATCGCAGGTATAATGTAGGTTGCCGATATAAAAGAAACGTCCATAACGGCAAGATTCGGCACGTAATCAAAATCCTCACACCGCAGATATCTTGCATTATAATTTTCTATTGAGGTTACTCTTGTATCGTTTTGCAGACTCTCCGATAGCTGACCGCTTCCCGAATCAACACAAATGACATGAGAAACTCCGTTTTGCAAAAGGCAGTCTGTAAATCCGCCGCTTGATGCGCCGATATCAATTGCTAGTCTGCCTTTAACATTTAATTTAAACTCAAGAAGCGCACCTTCAAGCTTATATCCTCCACGGCTGACGTACTTTTTAAAGCTTCTGTCGATCAAAACGTCGGATTTTTCTTCGTTTACATCATATGAGGGTTTGGTTATTACCGCACCGCATATTTTAACAGCGCCCGATGTAATAAAGTTTTTTGCCTCGGTTCTGCTTGCCGTAAATCCTTTTTCGGTCAAAAAAACGTCAAGTCTCATCGTCCTCTTTAATAAACGGAACGTCGGTTATTATTCCGTCCTCACCTTCTGTGAGCATTCTCACCTTTTGCTCAGCCGCTTCAAGTTTTTCGTTGCATATTTTTACAAGGCGAATACCTTCTTCAAACGCCCCTATAGATTCATCAAGTGTAAAATTACTTGATTCAAGCTTTTTTACTATATCTTCAAGCGCAAGTATTGCATCTTCAAATTTCATATTCTTTTTCATTTTACTGCGCACCTTTCTTTTTTGTGATTTCAGTCACGTTCGCCCCCACCGTGCCGTCAGAAAATCTTACGTATAAAAGGTCTCCGACAGATATGTCTTTTGCTTTTTTTATGATGACACCGTCTTTCTCAGCTACCGCATATCCACGCGCTATAACGGAGAGAGGGTTTAACGCATTAAGCTTTTCTGCATTTAAAATTAAATCTATTTTTTTCTGCTCGATTATTTTTTGGATATTTAACAAAATTTCATCCTGCTTTTCTAAAAGCAAGTCACGTTTAGCATTAACTGTCTCCAGCGGATTTTTTAAAACATCGCTATCCGATAAAAGGTTTAGTCGTTCCTTTTTTCGCTCAACAAGATGCAAAAGCGCCCCGGAAAGTCTTTCAGACATACCGTCTACGCGCATTATAAGTTCCCTTATATCCGGAACAGCAAGCTCAGCTGCCGCGGAAGGCGTGGGAGCGCGAAGGTCTGAAACGAAATCGCAAATAGTGAAATCGGTTTCGTGACCTACCGCGGAAATTACGGGAATGCTCATCGAGAAAATTTTGCGGGCAAGCTGCTCGTTGTTAAATGCCCACAGGTCTTCTATCGAGCCGCCCCCGCGGCCGATTATAATAACGTCTACAAGCTTTGTATTCTCAAAATAATCTAAGGCAAAAATTAAATTTTCAACCGCTCCGTCCCCCTGAACGAGCGAGGGGTAAAGATATAACTTCGCAAGCGGATATCTGCGCCCGGTAACGTTTATTATATCTCTCACAGCCGCTCCGGTGGGAGATGTGATAACACCTATTTTTTCGGGATATCTCGGTATATATCTTTTATATGTTTCATCAAAAAGTCCTTCCCTCGACAGTTTTTCCTTTAACTGCTCGTATGCAAGATACAAAGCACCGATTCCGTCGGGCTCCATAGCATTAACGTATAACTGATACGAACCGTCGCGCTGATAAATCGCAACGGATCCATGAAGAACAACCTTCATTCCGTTTTCCAGAAGAAATTTCAGTCTTTGCGCAGACGAGCGGAACATAACCGCTCTTATCTGGCTTTCCGTATCCTTTAAAGAAAAATAGAGATGCCCGCTTTTGTGATTTACAAAATTTGAAATCTCACCTTTAACCGTAACCGCGGACAAAGTGTGGTCTGAATCAAAAATCCTTTTAATATATCCGTTAAGCTGCGAAACGGTAAGAGTATTCGGAGTAGCGCGCTCTCTGAGCGACGATATATCCATAACCGCACCTCCTCTCAATTTATTTTATTCTTTTTGCCGTAAGCGCTGCAATTCCCACTGCATTATCTGCAGACATTAGCGGTTCGGCAAATTTTGCGTCAAATCTTTCCGAAATCATATTTTTAATAATGGAGTTGCACATAACGCCTCCGGCAAATACAAATTTTGCTTTTCCGTATTTGCATTCATAGTCGTCCGCTAGCATAATAAGCGACGTACCTATATAATCAAGAACAAATGCCGACGTCAGTCTTGCATCACCTGTCTCGCGATATAGCCTAAGCGCCATGTTCTCAAGTCCGGAAAGATTAACCTCGGAATCCGAAATCTTTGGCTTGCGTCTCGTAAATCTTTTTGTGTTTTCAAGCGCAAGCTTCTCAAGATACGCGCCCGTAGGAAACGGATATCCCATAGCAACGCCGATTCGGTCGATTGCCTGCCCTGCGTTCAAATCGGCGGTTCCGCCGACCAAGGCAGTATTAAATCCGTTTTCGGTATAGCTTACCTTCAGCACCTCGGTAGTACCGCCCGAAACGTGAAAAGCGCAGAACTCTTCTCCGCTAAGCAAATCAAAGCTGCCCGAGGAATAAACCGCCGCCATAACGTGACCGCACTGATGCGAAAAGCTGTAAAGAGGTACTCCGCATGCAGCCGATATACTTTCCGCCGCTGCAACACCCGAAAGAAAGCAAGGCATGTACGAGCCGTCAATATTCCTCGGCCGTGAGCTTACGCCAACGGCTGCGACTGCTCGTCCCGAAAGATATTCCCTCGCCTCCGTCATTGCAAACGGAAGATTCTTTATATGAGCAAAAACAGCGTCAGACTGTCTCAGACCGCGCTCTCCCTCTTTAACGGGAAGCGGGCGCTTAATATTCGCTATAAGCTCACCGTCAGAGTGCATAAGCGCGACAGACGTCGTGTAGTTGCTTGTATCTATGCCTATTATTATCTGTCTCTCGCTCATTTTCTGTTAAGAAGCTCAGCGGCGGCATTCAATGCTCCGTTAATAAGCATAAATGCCTTATCGTCGTCATATTTCTTTGAAAGCTCAATGCCCTCGTTTATTGATACCTTCGCTGGTATGTCCTCAATAAACATAAGCTCGTAAACGGCAAGACGCAAAATGGCTTGCGAAACTATAGAAAGTCTTGTCGATTTCCAACCGACAATGCACTTGTCTATGCACTCGTTGATGATCTTTATATTTTCGTTAACCCCGAAAAAAACCTGCTTTACGTAGCTGTCGCATTCAAGCTCTCTGACGTTTGTTGCCTTGTCAAAAATTTCTTCCGCGGTTTCGTCGTTTTTGCACGCAAGTTCAAAAAGAAGAATAAAAGCATTCTCTCTGGCTGTTTTTCTATTCATTAATTAAGTCCTTTTCCTTATGAATATATTTATACAGATATATTATAATACTTTTAAAATTAAATGTCAATAAAAATTATGCATATTATGCATTTTTATTCACACAAATATTTTATAAAAAATGAGTGCAAATCCAACTAATTGATTTGCACTCCTAATGTTATTTAGTTAAAAGCATTAATAAACAAAAAAGTATTTTTGTAGTTAATTCGCATCATGCGGAAGCTCGCTGAAACGACCAATGCGAGTTTTGGAAAGTAATTGGCGAGCCAACTTGTATCAAGACAAGCACACGTCACGGTGCCAAAATAAAATTGACGTGTTCACAATAATAACTTGAAATTATGCGCTGTTTTTGGTATAATATTTGTGTAACTACAATAAATTCTCGCATTTCGGGAGTAATTCCTTCGTCCTGGGGTGGTATTCCTTCTGACGAAATGATAGAATGTAAGCACAAGAACAACCCGAAATGCGAGGAGGCATTACTATGGAAAAGAAAACGATAGGTAAATTAATATCGGCTCTGCGTAAGGCAAACGGTATGACACAAAAGGAGCTTGGCGAAAAGCTCTTTGTTTCGGATAAAACGGTTAGCCGATGGGAGTGCGATGAATGTACGCCGGAGCTTTCCTTGATACCTTCGATAGCGGAGAGCTTCGGCATTACCACCGACGAGCTTCTGCGCGGAGAACGAAACAATCCCGACCGAGAAGCAGCATCGGAAGATGCAACGACCAAACAGAAGGCGAAAAGCGACAAGCAGTTCAAGCTGATGCTACATAGCAGAAAGAAGAAGTTTACCAACCTCTCCTTTATCTCAATAGGTCTTATCATCGTAGGGCTTATAGCAGCTATGATATGCAATCTCGGCTTCTCAAAAGGTCTGCTCGGCTTCTGCCTTGCAAGCGTATTCTTCGTAGCAGCTACGATATGTCAGATCTGCTTCACGGTGAGCTTCAGATTACTTATCGACGAGGAAGAAACAGAACACGCCGAGGAAATAAAGAAAGCGAACACGGATATGGTGTTCAGCTCGGTAAAGATATTCTTCGGAATACTTCTGACATTCGCATTCTGTCTGCCGATAGCAGTTCTTACGCTCTCTTATTTCAACAGTCACTATGGACTTGTTATCGACTCTTGGATTTTGTTCGGCTCTTTGTTCGCCGCCGTCGCATTTCTCCTTGCGTTCTGTGTATATAAGATATTCGTATTAAAGGCGCTCATAAACAAAGAAATAGTGTGGCTCGATGAGCAGGCGGTTGGCAAGGCTAATGCAGAAAGCAACCTTCTCGGGAAAATCTGTATCGTATTTACAGTTGTGTTTGCAATCATAATACTTGCAACATATATTATCACTTCTTCCGTTAGTGAATCTACCTTCATAGAACGTGAAAGATTTGATGATCCCGACAAATTCATTGAGTATATGCAGAGTGAGTATGATGCTTGGTATGAGGAAGGATACGGTGATTCTCCTGCACCTCCTCACAATGGAGTGGGCTATCCAAATAGAAAATGGGCAGAAATTGACGGTAAAGAATATTACTACAATCCCATTTTATATGAGTCAATCAACATTCTTCAGCACGAGAACGGAGAATGGGAAATCGTAGTCACGACAGATGAAGCTGACCAAAACGGTCAGGCTATGTATTCAATACTAAGCGTAGGCTTATTGTTCTTACACGTTTTCAATCTTGCAATATGCGCAGTTTGGTATCTCGTAAAAAGAAAGAAGCGTAAAACAGCATAAATACAGCCCTCGTTCTGATCGGAGCGAGGGTTTCTTAAATAGAAAAAGCCTAAGCTGATGGTTCAACTTAGGCTCATATTGGTGCGGGTGACAGGACTTGAACCTGCACGGAAATCCACCAGATCCTAAGTCTGGCGCGTCTGCCAATTCCGCCACACCCGCGAAAGCACGATACTAATTGTATCACACTTTATAAAAAATGTCAAGTGAAAAATCCGTAATATTTAATAAAGAGACTGTTATAGTTTTTATACTAAAAGAAACCTGCTAAATAAAGTCAAGAGGTTTTAACTTAGGATTTAATAATTCCATAACGTCAGACGGTTGTCTTACAAGCCATTTACCCGACGTAAAATCTGGAATAGTCTGAACAAGTCCTCTAATTCAAATAAAAAACATATATGGATACATATTCTCAAAGGTGTGCTTTCAGCATCAGCAGCATTTATTTTAAAGGGTATCGTAAGCTTTTCTGCCTTTACAAGTTATTCTTCAAATTCAGAAATAAAAAAACTACCTCAGCTATATTCGCTTAAAATGCCACGTTTTAATTTTCATTGATTTATCTTCCGCTAAGCTTATAAAAGATTCTGCGAACAATTTCAAACGGTATAATGGAAAACGCAATTGCTATAACGCTTAACAATTCACTTGCGGTGAGAGGTACTGTGCGAAAAACCGTACCGCCAAAGTAAATCATAAGAATTTGGATCAAAGAAATAAAAAGCATAATCGGACCGAATGCTTTATTTTTACCGATGTCTGACAGAAGCCACATACGGCTGCATCTTGCACCAAAGCAATTAAAAATTCCCGCAAATATAAACAGCGCGTAAAATGCTGTCATAAAGTGAACATTGCCATCCGATGATAAAAACATCCCTTTGAAAAAATCAAGCTTAAGAAAAGCAATACACATCAGCAGTGTGTAAGCACCGCAAAAAGCTATCTGATGTATCATTTCACGCGACAGTATTGGCTCAAATCTGTGCTTCGGTTTTTCCTTCATATAATATTCAAGCGGAGCTTCTCCTGCAAATGCAAGACCGCCAAGCGTATCCATTATAATATTTACCCAAAGCATCTGAATTATGGTTATCGGGCTGTCTATGCCTAAAAATTGTCCTACAAGGGATACTCCACACGCAGTGAGATTCATTACAAGCTGGAACGTTATAAATTTCCTAATTGATTTAAAAATAGTTCTGCCGTAAAGTATTGTCCGATTTATTGAAAAGAAACTGTTGTCAACCAAAATTATGTCGCCTGCATTTTTTGCAATATCTGCTCCGTTTCCCATAGCAAATCCAACATCAGAAAGTTTAAGAGAGGGAGCGTCGTTTATTCCGTCCCCTGTCATTCCAACTACTAAATCAAGCTCTTGCGAAAGTCTTACGAGTCTGCTTTTATCCTGCGGCAATGCCCTAGCAAGAACACACAAATCAGGAATAATCCTTTTCACTTCTTCATCACTCATAAGGTTAAGCTCATCAGACGTTATAACAAGCTCGCTTGTTCTTTGACCAAGGATACCGCATTCTTTAGCTATTGAAGCTGCCGTTTCTTTTGAATCCCCCGTCATCATGACGACATGAACTCCGGCTCTTTTTACGCCCGCCACGGATTCTTTTACTCCGCGGCGGATTTTATCTTTTAGTGTTACCAAAGCTAAAAACACAATCTCGCCACACTCTGACGTTTTATAAGCCATAGCTATAACTCTGTTTCCCGAGGATGCTTCGGAAACGTACTCTTTTTGTATTTTTCCTTTTGGCATTGATATGAGATTACCGCACGAATCAAGAGCATAAACAGACTTTGAAATTATCATTTCCGGGGCGCCTTTAATTAAAGTCAATCCATTATCCAAAACTACCGAAGAATATTTTTTTTCGCTTGTAAATTCGCTTTTGTTTTTTATCTTTACCTCCGATGCGGATTCCAATTTAAAGCACTCTGCAATTGCTTTGTCCGTACTGTTGCCACCTAATATTTTACCGTCACTTACAATTGACGAAGTATTATATTTTGCATTAATTATTATGTATTTAAATAATTCATTACATTTTTTTAAAGAGGATATACTTTTATAGGAAGCATCTGCACAAATAATTCTATCACACTCAAGCTTACCGGTTGTTAATGTTCCCGTTTTATCGGTAAATAAAATATTCATAGAACCTGCCGTCTCGATTCCGACAAGCTTTTTAACTATTACACCGTCCTTAAGCATTTTTTTCATATTAGCCGATAAAACAACCGTAATCATCATCGGCAATCCTTCCGGTGCAGCAACGACAACTACAGTTATCATCAACGTCAATGCGTGCATCAGAGTTGAAAAAACAAACCTGCCATCACTTAAGGATTCTAAAATGTTCTTTCCTATAAATCCGTTATCCGCAACAAAGGTGTTAAATAAATAGGTAATCGCAACCACCCCCGCCATTACGTACCCAATCTTGCTTATCTGCGACGCGAACTTAGCAAGTCTGATTTTCAAAGGACTTTCACGCGTCTCGTTCTGAACATCTTTTGCAACCATACCGTAATATGTTTTGACACCAACGCGCATTACCTTCATTACCGCTTCTCCCCCCGTTATGACAGAGCCGCGAAAAACCTTTCCGGAATCAGAAAGTTCCCATTCTCCCCCACCGTTTAAAACGCATTTGGTCACGTCGCGACTTTCTCCGTTCAGCGCCGATTGGTCAACCTTTAAGGAGCCGGATATTATTATACCGTCAGCTTGAATTTTCTCTCCGGCGAACAAATAAACAATATCACCTACTACTATATCGCACGACGGAATTTCAACTATTTCTCCATCACGTAAAACACGAACGTAACTTTCCAAACTGTCCTTTTGCATTTTAAGAAAAGCCTTTTCACTCCCGTACTCGGAAGCGGTTGAAACCGTTGTTGCTATAAGTATAGCCGCAACAATTCCGCCAACCTCAAAAAAATTACAGTGCCTGAACGTGAAAACAACTTCTATTATCAATGCGAAAATCAATACCTTTATAATGGGATCATTAAGATTTTCGATAAATTTTCTCAGAAAGCTTTTTGTTTTTTCTTTAACAAGCGAATTGTCGCCGTATTTTTCTTTTGAACGGCGCACCTCATCGATACTCAAACCTTTAATATTTTTTGTCATACAATCAATTCCTTTGTTTTTATCTGATTAATTATATGAAACAGTATATAAAGAAAAGAACGCTGTACGATAAAATTCGTACGGCGTTCCTTAAGGAACCCGCGAGGCCGTGTAAGGCAATTTTTAACCCTGTCTGTAACAGGTGGGTGCTCTCTCCGTTACTTTGCGCTTCCAACATCCGTTTGAGGAGGGTCAATGACAGCTCCTGACGGGAGGCCTGCATCCCATAACGGAAGCCCAAGCTCCCTTTAAATGTGTGTAGGTCCAAATATCACAATATCACGCACCACGCAGGAAATAATAAATCTTCAGAAATCAGTTTGCATCATAATCAATCTCGCTGAAAAACAAATCGTTGAAATAGTCCTCAGCCTTTTCAAATTCATCGTCGTCCTCTATGCTTTCGAGTATGATATCATCTCCATCCTCAAACACCTTAAGGATTACGTATTCTTCGCTCTCTTCGTCTACCGGCTCGAGGGCAAAATAAAGTTGACCGTCAATTTCCGCCCTTGCAAGAAGGGCAAAATCCTTTTCCTCTCCCGTTTCTTCATCGGTAAGAGTGAATACCGGATCTTCATCAAACTCTTCTACGTTCTTGTTTTCAATATTGTCATTCATAAGTCGTCTCCAATCAAATTCATTAACTATATTTTATAATATAAGTGACTTATTGTCAAGTGGTAATTAAAGTAATTCGGCTAAAATTGTATTGCTTACGTAAAATCCTTTTTCAGTAAGGAATAATCTGTCATCCGTTTTCATCATATATCCGTATTTAATATACTCCTTTATTTTATGTTCCCTTGAAGAACCAAAATCAAAGCCGAATTTGTTTTTATATTCTGAAAGCACTATTCCCTCACGCAACCGAAGCGCAAGCATCGCATATTCAAATGAGCAAGATTCAGAGTCTAAGACTTCGTCCGAAATATATTGTGCCTTATCCTCAGATAAATATTCGCACATATTTTTAGTATTGCCGTATCTATGTCCGTCGAAATAAGAATAAGCGGCAATTCCTACACCTATATAGTTTTCGTTTCTCCAATACTTAAGATTATGTTTTGATTCGAATCCGTTTTTTGAATAATTCGAAATTTCATAGTGAGAATAGCCGTTTTTTCTAAGATATTCACACGCTGAGTAATACATTTCGCATTCGTCATCCTCGCTTGGCAAGGAAAGCCTGTCACGCAAATCCCAAAACTTTGTGCCTTCCTCTATAATCAATCCGTAAACGGATATATGGGAGGGATTATGATTAACAACAAATTTCAGCGTTTTTAGAAAGCTTTCTTTCGTTTGCTCCGGTATTCCGTACATAACATCAACGCTTACATTTGAAATACCGGACTCAAGCACGGCTGAATATGCATCTTCAAAATCACCGCAATCATGTATTCTGCCAAGTATTTTTCTTTCGTTTTCGTGGATTGTTTGCAATCCAATACTAACTCTGTTCACACCGCACGATTTTAAAAAAAGCATTTTATCGACACTTACGGTCTTGGGATTAACCTCAACAGTAAACTCACAGTTTGCCGAGACATTTAATGTTTCACGTATAGCTATTACAATAGATTCAAACTCACAAGGATTGAGTAAGGACGGTGTTCCGCCACCGAAAAAGATAGTATCTACAGTTATCTTTTCTTCTCTAATATAGCTTTTAATTTCTTTAATAAGAGAAGAAATATACTTTTTTCTGACTTCATCTTCAAGCGAATCAAAAGAGCAAAAATCACAGTAATTGCATTTTTTGAGGCAGAACGGAATATGTACGTAAAGTCCTATAGCATCAGCTTTCATCGTCAAGTCTCAATACTGCCATAAAAGCTTCGGGAGTTACTTCTACGCTACCAAGCTTACGCATCTTTTTCTTTCCCTCTTTTTGCTTTTCAAGCAACTTTTTCTTTCTCGTGATATCTCCGCCATAGCACTTTGCAAGAACGTCCTTGCGCATAGCCTTAACCGTTTCTCGCGCAATTATTTTTGAGCCTATCGTTGCCTGAATCGGAATTTCAAACAACTGACGCGGAATATTTTCCTTGAGCTTTCCAGCTATTTTTCGCGCCCTCGTATATGCTCTGTCCTCAAATACGATAAACGAAAGTGCGTCTACGACCTCTCCGTTAAGCATAAAGTCAAGCTTAACAAGCTTCGACTCTTTATATCCCTTAAGCTCGTAGTCAAGCGACGCGTATCCTTTGGAGCGGCTTTTTAAAGCGTCGAAAAAGTCGTATATAATTTCGTTAAGCGGAAGCTCGTAATGAAGCTCGGCGCGCTCGGTATCTATATACTTCATGTCTATAAATACACCGCGTCTATCCTGACACAAATCCATTATACCGCCGATATAATCGGTCGGCGTTATAACCGTAGCCTTCATTATAGGCTCGTAAGCCGTCTGTATTTCATCAGCTGTCGGGAATTTAGACGGATTGTCTATCATGATAGTCTCACCGCCGCGCAAATCTACTTTATAAATAACCGAAGGCGCGGTAGTTATCAAATCAAGATTAAATTCGCGTTCAAGGCGCTCTTCTATTATTTCCATATGAAGAAGACCAAGGAATCCGCATCTGAATCCAAATCCGAGAGCGACAGAGGTTTCCGGCTCATAAACGAGGGATGCGTCATTCAATCTTAATTTTTCAAGAGCATCGCGTAAATCCCCGTATCTCGCTCCGTCTGCGGGATATATACCCGAGTATACCATGGGATGCACCTCTCTGAATCCGGGAAGAGCCTCTTCTGCTCCGCCCTCCGCATGAGTTATAGTGTCTCCTACTCTCGTGTCACCCACAGTTTTAATAGAAGCGGTTATATAACCAACCTCGCCGGGAGTAAGGCACTCACACTTCTGAAGCCCAAAGGGCTGCATAGTTCCAACCTCCACAACCTCAAAAACCGTGCCTGCAGACATAAGCTTTATTTTATCGCCTGCCCTTACGGCTCCGTCAAAAACTCTGATATATACTACAACTCCAAGATAAGAATCGTAATGAGAATCAAATATCAAGGCTTTAAGAGGAGCATTGGCGTCACCGCTCGGCGCGGGAATATCGGTTATAATCTTTTCAAGCACATCCTCAATATTTATGCCGTTTTTAGCGGAAATTGCAGGGCATTCCTCAGCAAGTATGCCTATTATATCCTCAATCTCTCGTCTCGTTCCTTCAATATCTGCAGAAGCGAGGTCAATTTTATTAATTACAGGCAAAATTTCAAGGTCATTATCTATTGCAAGATACGCGTTTGCAAGAGTCTGCGCCTCAACACCCTGAGTTGCATCAACAACAAGCAAAGCCCCCTCACATGCCTTAAGTGAACGCGACACCTCATATCCAAAGTCAACGTGTCCTGGAGTGTCAATGAGATTAAATTCATAGTTCTCTCCGTTTTTAGCCTTATAATTGAGCTTTACGGCACGCGCCTTAATCGTTATTCCGCGTTCGCGCTCAAGGTCCATATTGTCAAGGAGCTGCTCTTCCATATCCCTTAGCGCCACCGTGCTCGTTTTTTCGAGCAAACGGTCAGCGAGGGTTGATTTTCCATGGTCAATATGTGCTATTATTGAAAAATTTCTAATATGATTTTGTTTATCGGTCACTTTTTGAGTCCTTTCGGAAGTATCAAACTTCCATCATCATTTTTGCATATTTTTCGTATTTCTCTGCTTTTTTGTCAAGCGAAGGTTTATTAGTATCGTGTAATAATATATATATTTTTATTTTAGGTTCTGTACCAGACGGACGAACGATTATTTTATCTCCGGACTCAAGTGTATAATAAAGCACATCAGATGCGGGCTGCCCCGTAGATTCTGTTTTTCCGCTATCAACGTCAAGTATTGTACCTGCTATATAATCACCTATGGAGGAAACCTTTGCGTTGCCTATGGACCTCGGTGGATTATTTCGGAGCGAGGTCATAATGCGCTTTCTTCTTTCGATTCCGTCAAGTCCTTCCATATATATATCTATCATGCGTTCTCCGTAAACACCGTAATTTTCATAAAGCGTTTCAAGTGCATCGGAAAGTGTTTTTCCGTCTTTTTTGTAATAAGCTGTCATTTCAAGAATCATCATAGAAGCGCCTACTGCGTCCTTATCCCTCGCGTATGCACCGAAAAGATATCCGTAGCTTTCTTCAAATCCAAGAAGAAAACCGTCTTTTTCGCCTGATTCTTCATAGTTTTTAATAACTTCACCTATAAATTTGAATCCCGTCAGAACATCATGAAGCATAATTCCCTGCTTCTTTGCGATTCCGTATGCCATATCTGTAGAAACAATACTTTTAACGCAATATGCATTCTCCGGAAGTTTTCCCTGCGCCCTGCGCTGTCTTATTACATAATCAAGAAGTAAAGCTCCCATTTGATTTCCGGAAATAGTAACAAAGCTTCCGTCAGCTGTTCTTGTCATCACTCCAACTCTGTCAGAATCAGGGTCTGTTGCTATAACGATATCAGAGCCAACAGTGTCAGCTATCTTAATTCCCTTATCAAATACTGCCGCATATTCCGGATTTGGCTTTACAACCGTCGGAAAATTTCCGTCAGGAATCATCTGCTCATTAACCGTATACAGATGCTTAAGCCCGACCCTTTTAAATACCTCCGGAACTAGCTTATATCCTGCGCCGTGAAGAGGTGTATATACAACCTTAAGTTCGTCTGCAACGAGTTTGACAGCATTAGGGTTAATTGATGTCGATAATACAGCGTTAATATATTTTTCGTCAAAATCTTCACCGAGAATTGTAATTAAACCGCATTTAACAGCTTCGTCGAAGTTCATGATGTTATTCGTATCAAGAACATCAAATTTTTCTCTTTCAGATGATACAATCTTTGCCTGAGCAGGACTTATCTGAGCACCGTCTTCCCAGTATGCCTTATAACCGTTATATTCCTTTGGATTATGAGAAGCTGTAATATTGATTCCTGCCATAGCGGAAAGCTCACGTACGGCAAAAGAAAGTTCCGGAGTCGGACGAATTCCGTCAAATATATAAGACTTTATCCCTGCACCTGCCAGAACAGATGCGCTGACACGGGCAAAAAGCTCGGAATTATTACGTGAGTCGTACGCTATAGCAACTCCTCTTTCTTCACCGCCCGATGCTTTAATTAGTGCCGCAATTCCACGAGTCGTCTGAGCAACTGTAAATCTGTTCATACAGCCAATTCCCATGTACATAGTTGAACGCAGTCCCGCAGTTCCAAAATCCATAGAAGATGAAAATCTAAGTTGCTTTGTTTCCTCGTCGTTCTCTATTTTCAAAAGCTCACAGTGCTCATCATCAGTAAGTCCGTCAAACTTAATCCATCTTTTAAATTCTTCGTTAAAGTTTCTCATAAATAACCTTTCGTGTTTTCTTTTTATTCGGATATTGCTTCAAGAAGCGCCGTCGCAAGCTGATCGGGACATGACGTGCTCTTTAGACCGCATTTAATCCCCTTAAGCCTTGAAATAGCGTCGTCAACCTTCATTCCTTTAACGAGAGTAGCAACACCCATTGTGTTACCGGGACAACCTGAAACAAACTTGCAATCAACGATTACATCATCCTCGACGTCAAGGATTATTTTCCTTGAACAAGTGCCTTTAGTATTATACTCAATGTGCTTTGTCATAACGTAAAATTCCTTTTATTTATTCCAAATTTTTATATATTCCGATGGGAGTATACGCTCCCGAAAAGACCGTAAGAAATACAAGAAGCAAAGTAAAATCCTTTCCAATATCGCGAAAAACAACCGAATAATACAGTAAAGGTCCGTCTTCGGTATCAAAGGATATCGTGTTGACTCTGTACACAGAGCATCCAAGAACATCCGCGGCAAAAAACAACTCCGATGGCGGAAGTGAAGAATCGGCTCGCAGCCTTATTTCAAGATATCTGTCATCATCTTCGAGAAATTCAGGTACCGAAAAATGCTTTGATACCAATGCATATTTCATATCAGCAAGTCCCTCAAATCCAAATACCGGAGTTACAGAATTAATTTTCAAATCTTCTTTAAAAAGTATCGCTGCAACAGCTGAGAGTCTTGAACCGCCCCTTTCCTCAAGAGGAAGAAGTACGTACTCATATTCACCGTCAGAAACAGCTCTAGCGGCTTCGCTTAAATTTTTCGAGTATTTCACTCTTGGATTTGAAAACTCCTGAGAAAAAACATCATACGCCTCATCCGCTAAGGGGTTTTTTACGTAAGTGAAGGTTTGCTCACCCGACTCTGTAGGCAGAAAATCCGTCTCCGAAAAAACAATTCCCCTCGACTTTAATTTCTCCCAAAAAAGCTCGGAAAAAATGACTTTATCATATGCACTGACCATTTGAAGATATGAGGAAATTCTCTCGGCATTTTCTTTTTGCAAAGCTGGATGAAAAAACTTCCCGTCTATAAAAACGCCGTCGGCTATCAGTGAAAGTATCTCATATATCCCACATCCATCCTTTGCCATAGAAACCGCAAAGTCTGCAGCACAGTCGGCAAGCTCTGAAAGCTCACATATTCTTTGCTCCTCGACAAAAGATTGCTTTTCCGAAATTTTGGATATATTATCGGCAGTTACATCATTTGCCGCAAAAAAACTGTCTTTATACATAACTGCCTCCTAAAATATTTTATCAATATATATATTATACTATATATTTACGTGAAATACAATATAACAAAAAGAAAAAATGAAGAAACTTTTTGCAAAAAAATATTGATTTTTAATAAATTGTATGATATAATATAACGCGTAGCCAATGCCGGTATGGTGGAATTGGCAGACGCGTCGGACTCAAAATCCGAAGGTAGCAATACCGTGTCGGTTCGACCCCGACTACCGGCACCAACAAAAAGAGCAAGCTCATGCTTGCTCTTTTTGTTATATTATTGATTTAATATATTCCATAAGCTTATCAAAGCTACCGTTCGGATAATTTGAAATATCTTCATTTTCTTTATTAATGAGATTGTCGGTGATTAGGAAACCCCGCATTCCAAGTGTCCTTGCTATCATATCATCGGAAACGTCATTTCCTACCATCAAGGTCTCATACGGCAAAAGATTCATTCTTTCAAGAATATTCTTATAATATTTTGGATTTGGTTTGCAAAAACACGAATTTTCATATGTTGTAACAAGCTCAAAATCCAAAACATCAACCCCTGCCCACTTTATGCGCTTTTCAGTCGCTATACGAGGAAAAAGCGGATTTGTGGCAAGCGCTACGCGAAGCCCGAGCGATTTTATGCTTTTAACGGCTCTCACCGCATCCGGATTATATCCGCAAACAGATTTGACAGCGTCAAAATCTTCTCTATAGTAAGCTTCAAAATACGGCTCGTCTTCTCTAGCATCTTTACCGTATATCTCGGAGAACCTATTCCAGAAAACCTCTTCATTAGTTTTCTCACCGTTATTTTCCACCATTGCGGCCGACCCTTGCCAAATAGATTCTATAATCTTTTTAGGGTCGTAGCCAAGTGGAGCAAGTCTTTTGGCAAGTCCGCCAAAGTAAGCTTTAAGAAAGACGTTTTGGTCCATCGGCAAAAGCGTTCCGTCAAGGTCAAATAAAACAGCTTTTATCTTCATTTCTTATTCCGCAACAAAAATATAGGGATAAATCTCCTGACCGCCGTCTATAAAATAGACTTCTGCAGAGGAATGATTTTCACTGAGATACGCTTCAAGCTCTTTACGCTCTTCTTCATTTGAATCTGCTCCGCAGAATACGGTAAGCATAAACTTCTCCGGCATATTAAGAAGCATAGAGGCAAGCTTTGCAGACGCCTCTTTTCTGCTTGGATCGGCAACTACGATTTCTTTATCGATAATACCGATAGTATCACCGTTGTTTATATGAATTCCGTTCATATCGGCATCACGGATTGAAGGAGAGATATGTCCGGCTGTTACACGGCTCATTGCAGATTCCATTGCGCAAATTACGCTATCCACATCGGGGTTGTCAAAATCAAGTGACGAAAGCGCTACGTAACCTCTGCCTATGTTTTTCGTCGAAATAACGTGAATTTTAGCTTTATCATAAAGTTCGCCTGCCTGTTGCGCAGCCATGAAAATATTGCTGTTGTTAGGCAACACAAAAATATGCTCAGCAGATATTTTGTCAAAGGCTTCAATAAAATCACTCGTTGAAGGATTATGCGTCTGACCACCGGTAACGGTTACGTCAGCGCCAAGCTCCGAAAACAGATTCTCCATTCCGGCGCCGTTGCACACGGTAACCACACCATACATTTTTTTAGGTTGAGATGTTTCTTCTTTATTATCCTCGGATTTTGCATCTTCCTCCGCCTTAAGCTCAGAATGCTGAAGAGACATATTTTCAATCTTTACGGTAATAAACTCACCGAAACGGCGAGCGTATTCAATAACTACCTCTGGTGTGTGCGTGTGCACGTGAACCTTAACAATGCTATCGGTCTTGAACGCTACTATAGAATCACCAATACCTGCAAGAAACGACTTGAGCGCCTCAACGTTAAAATTATCAATATCGGTTTTTGAATTCTGAAGCTGAAGCAAAAATTCGGTACAATAGCCAAAAGTCATTACGCTGTCAGGTCCAAAGCTGTTAACTGCGGGAGCGGAAGGGTTCTTTTCAACAGCCAAGTCATGCTCAAAATCAGATATTTCTCCACCGTTAAGAACACGGTTAAATCCGTCAATTATATAAAACAGACCAGCCGCGCCGCTGTCTACAACACCTGCCTCTTTAAGTACCGTTAAAATTTCGGGTGTACGTTCAAGAGATCTGTTCATTTCCTTGGAAAGATCGGCAAACAGAGTTCTTATCGTGCTTTTAGGTGTGATGCGGGAAACTGCATATTCAACAGCCTCTCTCGCAACTGTAAGTATAGTTCCCTCTGTGGGTGTCATAACCGATGAATATGCCTGCTGTACTCCAAGCTCAAGTGCGTGACCAAGCGTTTCCGGATCGGCTTTGTCAGCCGATTCGAGTCCCTTTGCTGTTCCCGCAAAAAACTGTGACAAAATAACTCCCGAATTACCTCTTGCACCAAGAAGCATGCCGTGAGAAAGCGATTTCATAACGGTTCCGATATTATCGGAATCAATGCTTTCCATCTCGGAAATACCGCTCTCTATAGTCATTGACATATTATCGCCCGTATCTCCGTCAGGCACGGGAAAAACGTTTAATTTGTTTACTTCATCCGCATTAGTTCTTAATTCCTTAGCTCCTCCGAAAGCCATCTTTTTAAGAAGAAGACCACCGAGATACTTTATATTACCGATAGATGAAGTCTTTTTTGTTTTTTCACCGCTTGATTTTTTCTTAGAAGATTTTACGGATTTTGTACTTTTCTTCTTTGATGTTTTTTTGTTTTCTGCGGTGCTTTTTTCTGTTTTCTTTTCAGCCATGATTTCAGCCTCCAACCTACAGTAATATTATCTTTCTTTACCCACGAAGAAAAGGGCAAGAGTTCCGGGACCTGAATGCGCGCCGATAACCGGTCCGACGTCGGTAATTATATCAACCGATGCACCGTATTTTGTTTTAAATATTTCGCAAAGCTCATTTGCATCCTTAATGCAGTCCGCATGCGAAATGTATATGAGACCGCCCTCTTTATCATCTGCAAACTCGCTGAATTTTTCTGCCATTGTAGCAACTGCACTCTTTCTGCCGCGAACCTTCAGAACATTTACAAGGTGCCCTTCATTGTCAACGTGAAGAACCGGCTTTATACCTATTACGTTTCCGAAAAATGCCGCTGCAGAGCTTATTCTGCCGCCTCTTTTTAAATAAACAAGATCGTCAACGGTAAACCAATGGCAAATTTTTGGAACAATGGAAACTGCGTAGTCCGCGGCTTCGTCAATAGAAGCCCCTTCGTTCTTCTTGTTTACAACAAGACGCACAAGAAGTCCCTGACCAGCGGAAGCCGCAAGAGTATCTACCGTTATTATCTTTGCCTCGGGATATGAATAGGAGAGCTGCTTTGCTGCAAGTCTTGCCGAATTATACGTTGTGGAAAGTCCTGATGAGAAGCCTAAATAAAGGATGTCCTTTCCCTCTTTGAGAATCTCCTCGAATTTTTCCGCAAACACCTCGGAATTTATAGCAGCGGTTTTAGCAACTCCGCCCACGCGCATTTTATCGTAAAATTCCTTAACGTCTATTTCATCGTTTAAATATTCTTTATCCTCGCCTGTAAATCTCAAAGTAAGGCTACAATACTTGACGCCCCACTCCGCAAGGATTTCAGGCTTTATATCACATGCGGAATCAGTAAAAATTATATAATCTCTCATATTATTTCTCCTATTATCGACGTGAATTATTTGCTGTATTCATTTTCTATATTCTCGAGATTATCGTTTATGCATTTTAAGCATTCGTACATTATCTGTCTATTCTCTTCGGTAAGACCTTCTCCTGCTTTATTTAATATGCTTTTTATACGGTTGCATATTCCGAATCCAACCTCTTTACCCTTCTCGGTAAGTTTAAAATGGCTTCTGTAACGTTTATGAATGTTTGACTCGCATATCAAAAAACCGGCATTCTCAAGATACTCGATTGACCGCGATACGTTTGCCTTATCCTCGTCACATATATCGCAAAGCTCTTTTGCAGTTAAAGATTCCTTTTGGTAAAGATAGTAAATGCATGAAACATGATGGCTTTTGAGATTCCATCTCGCCATTTCTTCTGTCTTTATTCTTCTGATATTTCTGGTAAGATTTGCTATTAATACAGTAAATAATTCGAACCGTTCTACCATAAATTTCTCCAAATTGTTGTTTTTACAACAAATTGATTATACCATATATTTCATTGTTTGTCAACATTTATATAAAAAAAAAATAGCTACCGTAAATATTTTGCGTTCACGGCAACTATTTTTTAGTTATAAATTTAATGTTTATGCTTAATCAAACCGCACACCTTACAAATCTCCATAACAACGAAAGGTACGAATGAAAGACCAAGACCGATGAGATAGAAATACCATGGCAACATGACAAGCTCGAAAGCAATTCTCGCAGGAGTAAACAGAACAAGCGCAACCATCGCGCTTGATACTAGAGCTGCAAGATTCAGGGTTTTGTTTGTGAAAGGACCAATTTTAAAGAGAGATCTTTCCGAACGCATATTAAACGCCTGAACTACCTGACAAAGCGCAAGCACCATAAATGCGAGCGTCTGACCGCCTGCAAGCGCGACTTCATTGTTTTTAAGTGCGCCGCCAAATATTTCACCTACGGAGCATCCGGTTCCAACTACAAATCCGATAAGAGTAAGAAGCGCAAACATGCAGCCTTGAAGAACAACTCTTATTCCAAGACCGTGAGCAAATATACCTTCATCCTTAGGTTTTGGCTTTGTTTTCATAACATTGGATTCAACAGATTCCATACCAAGTGCAATCGCAGGCAAGCTGTCTGTTACAAGGTTAATCATGAGAAGCTGCATTGAAAGAAGCGGAGTTATTCTCCACAGTATCATTGCCGTAAATACCGTTATAACTTCACCAATATTCGTTCCGAGAAGGAATCCGACAACCTTACGTATGTTAGCGTATATACCGCGTCCTTCCCTAACTGCATCAACAATAGTCGCAAAGTTATCATCTGTAAGAGTCATATCGGCGGCACCCTTGGCAACGTCGGTACCGGTAATACCCATTGCACAACCGATATCTGCAGCCTTGAGCGCGGGAGCATCGTTAACTCCGTCACCGGTCATTGAAACGACCTGACCTTTTCTCTGCCAAGCCTTGACAATTCTGATTTTATTTTCGGGAGATACTCTCGCATATACAGAGATCGTTTCAAGCTCACGGTCAAGCTCCTCATCAGACATACCATCAAGCTCAACACCTGTGATAGCCTTATCTCCGGGAAGATATATACCAATCTCTTTAGCAATCGCGGAAGCAGTTACAACGTGATCACCTGTTATCATTATAGGTTTTATTCCTGCTTCGCGGCATGTTGCAACCGCAACCTTTGCCTCAGGTCTCGGCGGATCTATCATACCGACAAGTCCCATAAACGTAAGATCGCACTCAAGCTCTTCAGAAGTTATTTTTTCAGGAATCGAATCTATTTCCTTATATGCAACCGCAAGAACTCTGAGGGCTGATGAGCTCATCTCATCGTTGATTTCTTTTGCCTTTTTAAAATCTCCGCCAACACAGCGGCTTTCCATCATATCCACAGCGCCCTTGACTATTACTACCTTTTTTCCGTCAATTTCGTTTACAGTACTCATAAGCTTTCTGTCAGAATCAAAAGGCAATTCAGCAAGACGGGGATAATTTTCATTAAGCTCGTCTTTAGTAAAACCGTTTTTGTGTGCCGCAAAAACTATTGCGGTTTCTGTGGGGTCACCTATGTGAACCTCTTTTCCGTCGTTAAAAGTAACCGAACCGTCACAGCATAGCGTTCCGTATGTCAATAATTTCTTTACTTTATCGGTATTTTCGGTATTAATGTCTTCACATCCGTCCATACCGTCAACATAAGCCTTGACAAGAGTCATACGGTTCATAGTTAACGTGCCCGTTTTATCGGAACAGATTATGGACGCACTACCAAGAGTTTCAACAGCGGGAAGTCTTCTTATAATGGCATTCTTTTTTACCATTCTCTGAACACCGATAGAAAGTACAATAGTTACTATTGCGGGAAGACCCTCGGGAATCGCAGAAACAGCAAGAGATACCGACGTCATGAATATGTCAAGTACATTCATTTTGCTGATAAAACCGACAACGAAAATCACGGCACAAGCCGCAAGTGCAACAAATCCTAAGTATTTGCCGAGAGTTGCAAGCTTTTTCTGGAGAGGCGTATGCGACTCACTCTCACCCGAAAGAAGATTGGCAATCTTACCCATTTCTGTACCCATACCCGTAGCTGTAACGACTGCAACGGCAGTACCGTAGGTTATGGAACATCCCGAAAAAATCATATTAACACGGTCACCGAGAGGCGCTCCGTCCTTAACGTCGGCATCAGCATCCTTTTCAGCAGGAACCGATTCACCTGTCAAGGCGGATTCTTCACTTTTAAGACTTACACTCTTGAGAAGTCTTGCATCGGCAGGAACAAAATCTCCGGCTTCAAGAAGAATTATATCACCCGGCACAAGCTCCAAAGCACTTATTGCCTTTTCTTCTCCTCCACGAATTACTCTTGCATGAGGCGCAGACATATTTTTCAGTGCATCAAGTGCCTTTTCTGCTTTACTTTCCTGGATAACGCCCATCATGGCGTTTAAAACAACGATAAGAAGAATGAGTACAGGTTCAAAAAATTCTTTGGGATTTTTTTCAACGCATGCTATGACGAATGAAATCAAAGCCGCAACGATAAGAATAATAATCATTACATCCTTGAACTGCTCAAAAAAACGCTGAAGATTAGTTTTCTTTTTCTTTTCCTTTAATTTGTTTTCACCATACTTTTCGATTCTTAAAGAAACTTCGGATGCAGAGAGTCCTGCTTTGGAATCAGTGCCAAGCTCTTCTATAACCTCTTCTTTGCTCTTGTTGTAAGCTTCCAAATCTTTTCTCCTTTTTATAAAAAATCCCAAGTATATATAGCTATACTTGGGTAATTAAAAACATTTTAAGACCTATGTACAGCAAGCCATACATGAGTCTCGTATTTTCAAACAAGCCAGACTAAAAAAGCCATGATGTTGACTTGCTCCGCATGAAAATGCGCTTACTACTCCCTCACTGGATGATATTAGTATATCATTATTATATTAACAAACTGTTGCTTGCAGGTAAACAAATTAAATAAACTAACCGAAAGTTTCTATAACACTGACAAGATCAACAATCTCAATCTCAAAATTATTACGCCCGTAAGCATCAAAAAATCTGTCCTTAAACTTGTCGGTTTTCAAATTAAATCCAAGAGTCCAAGCTCCCCAAAACAAATCTATATGTTTATCTGACACGCCACCGCATCCAACGTCTATAAATCCACTGAAATTCCATTTATTGAACAAAATATTAGGCAGACAATAATCTCCGTGAATTAAAACATCTGACTTCAAAACGTTTTTATTTGATTTTACGAAATTCCACAACTCCTCTTTCGTTAATGATTTCAGCCTGTTGCAAACGAAAGTCGGATCAAAAATTCCATTTATGTAATTGTGCTCGGCAATTCTTAAATATTCATCGGTTCTGTTTATAGCGGGACAGCCTGCATGAGGTATGTGATGCAAAGCAAAAAGCTGTTCCGCAATCATGTCGCAAAGTCTTTTCGGATTTTCTAAATATTCATAATGCGTACAGTCTTCACCTTTGATTTTGTTTGTTAAAAGGTAATCCTTATCTTCGGACATATATTCCAAAACATTCGCTGACAAGCCAAGATTGTAAAAATACTCAGTCATCTCCGCTTCTCGTTTTAGAGAACCCTTTTCAGCAGTTTTTAAAAAATATCCGTCACCCTTATCGATAAATATAACCCTTGCTTCCGGCGATGACGAGCTGTCATAAACTTTAGAACCCTTTATGATTTCACTTAACCAATCGGGATACGACTCATAATCAATATTTATCTCTGTTTTCCTCATACATAATCCCTTTAAAAATCCCTTTTTACAAAAAAATTATACCCTTTTTGCTTTAAATTTGTCAAGATTATATATATACTAGCATAAATAAAAAAGTTCTCAATGTCATACTTAGTTTTTATTACTTATGAGAAATATGTTTTGCTGCCCTGTAAAGATAACGTCTTATATATTCTTGTTTTTTATATTCGTCCTTAAATATAAATACACTAAATACAACAAGGAGTATCGGCACGATAGAAAAGCCTTGCATTTTTATACATTGCAGTATAAACAAACCGAAAAGAATCAGCATTACAAAATGATATATCGGAGCTGTGGTAATCACGCCTTTGATAGAAGTAATTCCGTCTTTTTCTGTGATTTTCCCGGAAAAATAAGTTCCTACAATAAACCCGTTATCCTTTGAAGGGCCGCCTATCATTTCGCAGGTTATCTTTACTTTATCGGCTTTTTCTTTAAACTTCATCAAAGGCTTGCCCTTATCATTATTAAAACATCCCCCCTCATTAACACGCTCGTTATTTTTTAACAGAGTCATAACGCCGTCCCTTTCAGCGTTAAGCTTTATATTAATAAACTTCACAGGCTCACCTCCAAACTTATTACTGTTTAAATTCTATAACGGTCACGCCTGCGTCACCTTCACCGTAAGCGCCGTGGCGATAACTCTTTATTCTTGGGTCTGATTTAAAGTATTTCCAAAGAGCGGCACGTAATGCGCCCGTTCCCTTGCCGTGAATAACACGCACCGACGGAACCGATGCCAGAACAGCATCGTCAAGATATTTATCTACTACAAACCACGCATCATCACCTATCATTCCGCGAACGTCAACCTCGGTTTTAAAAGTAGAAACAATGCTTTTCTTTACCCGTCCTTCATTAACCTTCATGGGTTCCGGCTTTCTTCTGAACTGTGTTTTTCCGTCAATCAAACGAAGCTTATCCTCACTAACTTTTGTTTTGAGAATTCCGGAAGTTACAGCAACAAGTCCGTTTTTGTCCTTCAAAGCGGTAACGATGCCTTCTTTTCCAAGCGTAACGAGATAAACCTTATCGCCTACAACGAGCGGACGCGGCAACGTATATTCGTCATCAAGTGAAATTTCTTTTACATCAATTCCGGACAGCAGCGCATCACTCTCGCGCAAACGTTTTCTGACTTCATCCCTCGCGGCATTCATCATTTCAAAACGTTTATACTTATTTTCCTGTTTCCTTATATCCTCAAGCTGACGGAATATAAATTCGCTCGATGCCCTCGCACTATCAAGTATCTGCCGTGCTTTTTGTGTTTGTTTTGCAACTTCTTCTTCACTTTTAGCAATCTTTTGCCTTAAATCCTCCTCCGCCTTCAGTTTAAACTGTTCAAACTCACGGCGAAGCGACTCGGCTTTATTTCTTTCTTTTTCCATCTCAATTCTGTTTGTATCGAGACGCTCGATTATATCCTCAAACTGCTTGTTATCGCGCTCTATGAGTGTCGTTGCTCTTTTAATAATATCATCTGACATACCCAGCTTTTCGGATATTGCAAAGGCGTTCGACTTTCCGGGTGTTCCGACAATCAGGCGATAGGTCGGACGAAGAGTATCTATATCAAATTCACACGAAGCATTCTGCACTCCGTCCGTTTCAAGAGCATAAACCTTAAGTTCAGCATAATGAGTTGTTGAAGCCGAAAGCGCCCCTACGCTTTGCGTTTTTTCAAGTATAGATATAGCAAGAGCCGCGCCCTCAATGGGATCGGTACCTGACCCGAGTTCATCAAAAAGAACGAGTGAATTTTCACTTATCTGATTTAATATATCTATTACGTTCACCATATGAGATGAAAACGTAGAAAGCGATGCTTCAATGCTTTGCTCATCACCTATATCAACAAGCACCTCAGAAAAAACGCCGACACATGAATTTTCAAATGCGGGAATCTGAAGTCCCGCCTGAGTCATAAGAGTTAAAAGTCCCATCGTCTTGAGGGTAACTGTTTTACCGCCTGTGTTTGGTCCCGTAATTATCAAAGTATTAAACTCTCCGCCTATCGAAACATCGATTGGAACAACCTTATCTCTTGGAATGAGCGGATGCCTTGCGCACTTTAAATCAAGGCAGCGTTTTTTTGACAAATGAGGTCTTTCAGCCTTCATTTGAATTGCCAAAGTCCCACACGCAAAAGCAAAGGCAAGATCGGTTATATTATGATAGTTTAACGAGATAACTCCCGAAATTTCACCGCAATCAGCCGAAAGAGACGCTAAAATTCTTTCTATTTCGTGAGATTCTGCGCTCTCAAGGCTTTTAAGCTCGTTATTTGCATCAACCACCGTCATAGGTTCTACAAAAAGTGTAGCTCCGGAAGAAGAGGTATCGTGAACGAGTCCCTTCATTTCATTTCGGTACTCGGCTTTTACGGGAACAACATATCTTCCGTTACGCATAGTTACAAGGTTTTCCTGAAGATATTTCAGCCTTACACCGCCGATATAGCTTTGCAACGTATCTTTTATTCTATTGTTTGTAGCCTTAATTTTTCTTCTGATTTCGGCAAGCTCGGGGCTTGCTTCATCGGCTATCATGTCCTCTGAAATGATTGAGCGTCTGATTTTTTCTTCAATTTCTCTGTTGGGAATTATTCTTAAGAATATTTCGTCAAGCGACGTGTCAAACAGCTTCTCTGTATTTATATAATCAAGAAGCTGTCTTGATGAATGAAGCAGAGATGCTATATCAAGAAGCTCACGCGGAGACAGTATTGCCCCCTTATATGCGCGCTCCGCGGATGAAACAACACCTTCTCCCGCAACAAACGATGGGTATCCCTTGGCATTTATTAATCTTTTAGCATCCTCCGTCTTATTATGACGGGACACAATATCGTCATAATCCGAGATTGGAGTTAACGCTCTTGCGCGCGATTTTGCGCCGTCTGTTGCAGCGCATTCGACGAGCATCTCTGTTATTTTATTAAATTCAAGTGTATTTAGTGTTTTGCTTGTAAACAGCATTTTTATCTTTTTACCTCTTTATAAAAATCAAGCGACTTGAATGAACGTTCAAGTTGATTTATAAGATATTCCTCTGCCGCCTTCGAAAAAAGCTCCATATCCTCATCCGAAATTCTGAATGAAAATATTTTTTCAAGCGGAGAATGTATACAGTAGCCAAGTGCTATTTTTGCGCCTTCCGTTAATATACATACGGTCTGATTAAATTCACTTGTTAATTCGCCCTCATGCTGTGAAATTGCTTTTTGCTGGCAGAAATAGCAAACGAGCGAGCCATCCATTATTTTAAAATAAAAATTTCCGAGCTTTTCACCGCATCTTGAGCAAGCAAGCACGTCGGGCATGAAGCCGATAATTGAAGCCGCGCGTATTTCAAACGCAGCCTTAATCATATCAAATGAATATTTCCGTTCGGATATTGCATAGAGCGAGTTGAGCGAAAGCCTTAAAAGGTCGTGCTCAGGCTCCGTAACGGCAATATCGCACAAAACCTCTGCAATATACGTCGCAAGAGCAAGTCCCTCAATAGAATTACGTATTCCAAAAAAGCTTTCAATAAGCGAAGCCTCTTTAATCCAGTAATGCTCACCTCTTTTACACAAGATAAAGCTTCCGTAGCAAAACTGCATTGTTGATGACATCTGACGGCTCTTTAACGAACGGGCGCCCCTCGCAAGTGCGCTTACAACGCCCATTTCCTCGGTAAATATCGTAATAAGTCTGTCGGACTCCTTTATGTCAACCGTCCTTATGACGAGTCCTTTTACCTCTGTGGCTGTCATAACTCTTCTCTTTTGTATCCAAGATTTGTAATATTAAAATTACTGTCACGCCAATTTTCTTTTACTCTGACATAAAGGTCAAGATACACCTTCATATCAAGCATTTTTTCTATATCTTCACGGGCGTACATACCGATTTTTTTAATTGTTGCGGCACCTTTTCCGATAATAATACCTTTGTGAGACTGCTTTTCGCAATAAATCTCAGCTCTGATTGAAACAACGTCGCGTTTCTCTTTCCACTCTTCTATCGAAACAGCAGTGCCGTGAGGTATCTCCTCGTCCAGGGTGCGAAGCAGCTTTTCACGTATAATCTCCGCAACTATCTGTCGTTCGGGTTGATCGGTAACAATATCATCGGGAAACATCCATTCCCCCTCGTAAAGAAAGCTTTCGCATTCTGATATGACAGTATCAACTCCCTTGCCTGATTTGGCACATATCGGTACTACTGCTGAAAAATCAAAAGCTTCCGCATAAGCAGCTATTGTTTTCACTATATTAGCCGATTGAACCGTATCGGTTTTATTTATTACAAGAATCGCAGGAATTCCATCCTCTTTAAAACGGGAAATAACCTTTGCTTCAATATCACCCACAGCTTCTCTCGCTTCTACCACAAGAATAGCTCCATCAACACCTCCGAGAGTTTCAGCGGTCGTTTTAACCATAAAATCTCCAAGCCTTGTTCTTGGCTTATGTATACCGGGAGTATCAAGAAAAACTATCTGTTTTTCGCCTTCCGTATGAATTCCGGTTATCCTATTTCGCGTAGTTTGCGGTTTTTTTGAAACAATTGCAACCTTTTCGCCAAGAATTGCGTTAAGAAGGGTTGATTTTCCAACGTTGGGTCTTCCAACTATAGCTATAAATCCTGTTTTTTTCATTTCATACCTTTCATATTTCAACGGCTTTTATAATTTCCTTTTGCTTTTTGCACTGCAAATCATCGTCTTCCTTACTGCGCTCGTGATCATATCCTAATAAGTGAAGTGTGGAATGAATCGTCAGAAATGCTACTTCTTCAAGAAAAGAATTACCTATTTCCATTGCCTGCTCCTTCGCTCTCTCAAGCGAAATAACGATATCGCCAAGAACAGCACCGCTTATACATTCACCGATATCAAAATTTCCGTCCTCATACATAGGGAACGAAAGAACATCGGTATGCTTATCCTTATTTCTGTAGGTTTTATTCAAATTTCTTATATATGCGTTATCGCAAAGAGTGACAGACACTTCAGCATCATACATAAATTTCTCATATTCGAGAGATGCTAAAATTGCGCGTCTGATAACAGTTTTTAAGTAATAATCGGCTTCATCATAACTTTTATTTGCCGAAAAACGAATCATAAGTTTTCTATTACTCATTTTTTAATATCCTCTTTTTTCCCTGTTATATGATATTTTTTGTTGACAGCCTCGCGTTCATATTTATCATAGGCAGATATAATTT
The DNA here is from genome assembly GCA_045532675.1 of Eubacteriales bacterium. Taxonomy (GTDB): domain Bacteria; phylum Bacillota; class Clostridia; order Oscillospirales; family CAG-272; genus UBA1740. The sequence continues at coordinate 28,348 of JAZSGJ010000010.1, forward strand.
TCCTTACAAGGCTGTGACGCACAACATCTCTTTCCGAAAATTCAAATATTCCAATACCGTCAATACCGTTTAAAATTTTTGATGCGATTGACAAGCCGCTTTTTTTTCCGAAAGGAAGATCCGTTTGCGAAAGGTCACCAGTAACAACAGCTTTTGAATTATATCCGAGACGTGTGAGAAACATCTTCATTTGCTCAGGTGTTGTATTCTGCGCTTCGTCAAGAATGATAAAAGAATCGTCAAGTGTTCTTCCTCGCATATACGCAAGCGGTGCAATTTCTATCGTTCCGCGCTCCATATGCCTCTGATAATTCTCAGGACCGAGCATTTCAAAAAGCGCATCGTATAGAGGACGTAAATAAGGGTCTATTTTACTTTGCAAATCTCCTGGAAGGAATCCAAGCCGCTCTCCCGCCTCAACCGCGGGTCTTGTAAGAATAATACGAGATATTGTTTTATTTCTAAGAGACTCGGTTGCCATAGCTACCGCAAGAAAAGTTTTTCCGGTACCGGCAGGACCAAGTCCGAGAACAATTGTATTATCCTTTATTGTCTTTATATATCTCTTTTGACCTGCGGTTTTTGCTTTTATAGGCTTACCTCTGTTTGTGATGCATATTACGTCGCCAAAGCTTTCTTCTTTTAAATCAAGATTATCCCTAACAAGTCCTATGACATATTCAACGCTCTGGTCGCTCACAGTTTCTCCGTCTCCAACCATGTGCTTTAAAAATTCAAGAGTACGCACAGCAAGATTAACTGCCGTCTCTTCACCGCTTATAACGATAGCATCCCCGTCATCGCTTTCTTGGTTTCTGTTTGATATTCGTACGCCGAAAGCATCCTCAATCTTCCTTGCGTTAATATCAAATGCACCAAACAGCGCCGAGGTTGCCGCGTTTGATTGTGTCATTACAATTTTTTCTGCCATAGTTTTTCTTCCAAGTTATAATATTTATTTTTGTACGTTAAAAGGAATATTTTTTCCTATTTCTGAAGAATAAACCATATCCGTCGTCATAACGTATGACGACTCTACGAATTTACCTTTTGTGCTGACACGGATAAGATTCGAATCCTCAAGCTTTTCGTTTAAGATTTCTGTAGTTTTGTTTAGCGCCATCTTTGTCATTTCATCTTGTGTCAAATCAATTCTTTTAGTCAAATATTTTACGGCATATCTTTTATTAACAACAAAAGGAATATCTCTTTTAAATACGGAAAATGTCTTCTTTTCTTCTATTATATCACACTTTCCGTCCGAATTTCTATATGATTTAAAAATATTTACAGAAAAACCTAAAATTTTTACGGATAGTCGGGAAAGTTTCTTTTTTTCACTGATTTTTTCCTCCTTGTAATCCGGGACAGAAACATCAATACTATCCGATATTCTCCCTATTATTATTCCTTCCGCATAGCAAAAACCTCCTCCAAGTTCCTCGGGAATAACCCCGGAGATTAGCAAATCTCCTTTTTTTACGGTATCTCCCGCCTTTACCATTGGAATACCGCGCATAACTGTTATCTCTTCTATAACAGCATCATATTCGCTTATAACGTTTGAATATCCAATTTTATCGTCCGGTTCACTGTATGATAATTTATCAATAACGGTAACGTATGCAACCGTACCTCTGCGATTAATGTTAATCCATGAAACATCCTCTGATTTTGCAAGAAAATCCACCTCCGTATGATTTGTATCAATTTTAGACCAACTTGCCCCAACTTTAAACCCGCATTCTTCAAGGTCGGATATTATATTCTCTTCCTTTCCGCTTTCGCACCCCTCAATCCTTATATCCCATACTTTATTTTGAGAGAACGCAAAAGCAAGGAGTGTAAATACAATTGCAAAAAAGACTCCGAATCTTTTTTTGTTTTTCAAAATAAATCCGCCCAATCCAAGCAGTTCGGATTTTTGAAATTTCACATTACCAAGTAAAGCGTTCTCTATTGTTTTTGTTTTTTTTGCATCTGCGTAAAATGAATTACCGTAAAATTTAATACTTATTCCACGCCTAAGGAATATTTCTGCTGTTTTCGTTATATCTTCTTTGTTAACGGTAAATTTCCTGTATCCGAATAATAAATAATCAATTCGTATCATAAAAACTCTATCATCCTGACTTTACCGAATATTTCTACAATTTTATTTTCGTATATGCTTATAGACAGAGATTCTCCGGATATTTTAATTTTCCCTTTTCTCATTTTTAAGATGGCAATGTCTTCTCCAAAATCAACTATAGATAGGACGTTGTTCACACATACAGATGTGATTGCCATCATTTTATCGACTTCAATATGAAAACATGATTGTAAAGATTTAATGCGACTGTCTGCGCTCTCGCTTTTTTCTTTAATTCTATGCATTACTTTAAATTTCCTCTCATACATCTTTAATATATTAAAATGTATGGCGAAAGGATGTATTAAATGACCGATTATAAGAAAGCGAAAACAAACAAAAATCTCTCGAAAAATATAAAAGACGGTTTCTGCGTAATACCGTCTCTTATTTCAATACTGCTATCTGTGCTTTTTGCGCCATATATACTAATATACGCCAAAGAAGGCTTAAGACTATGTTTTAACGTTATAATAGGCTCTGTATTTCCTTTCATGATTCTTACGGATATTATAACAGCAATGTCCCATTTTGAAAGAATAGATTGGTTTTGTAAAATTTTTGAGCGACTGTTCAAAATAAACGGATGTGCGATATCTGCATTTATTGTTGGAATTGTTTGCGGGTTTCCTATAGGAGTAAAGGTGTCTCTGGACCTATATAAAAAAGGTTACATATCTAAAGACGAATGCGAAAGATTAATAAGTTTTTGCAACAATACCGGTCCGGCTTTTATAATTTCCGGCATAGGAGCAGGAATGAGAAAAAGTATTTACGATGGTATAATATTATATTTATCCATGATACTTTCCGCTATAATTTGCGGTTTAATTTTGAGCAGAAACAAAAAACATTCTTCAAAAAATATTATTGAAACAAACATCTCTTTAGATTTTTCTGCATCCGTAAAGGCTGCAGCTATCAACACCCTATATATTTGCGCTTTTATAGTTTTTTTCTCAATAGTCTGCGGGATTTTAAATTCAGTGATAAAAAATGACTTGATTTATTCAATAATTATTTCGTTTATTGAAATCAGCAATTCGGCAAAAGTACTGAGTCAAAGCATTTTTTTCACCCGAAAAATTCAAATGATTTTAACCTCATTTGCGATTTCTTTTTCGGGAATATCCGTTCATATGCAAGCAAAAAGCTTTATTCTCGGAACTGATATTTCTATGAGAATTTATTACAAAACAAAGCTCCTGCAAGGTTTTATTTCAGCGTTTATAACTTCACTTTTAGTAATCATAATATAAAAAAGGGGCTAGCTCAAATGCAGTAAAATGTGTTTGAGCTAGTTCCTTTTTTCGTTAAAACCTCGGAGAAAAAAGTCAAAAGAAAAAAGCCTCAAAAAGAGGCAAAAAAGCGTATGACGAAAAGAGGATCGGCAAAATCCT
>JAZSGJ010000074.1:0-3244 GCA_045532675.1 Eubacteriales bacterium
GCGGGTGATGAGGTGTAGCCACCGAAGGTGGCGTTATCCTTGATACACAACAATTTGCACGGATGCTTCGCATCCTACACCTCATCCGTCGCCTTCGGCGCCACCTTCCCCTCAAGGGGAAGGCTTTAAAGCGCTAAACTATAATTTACTCCTCTGTATCTTTCTTTGTTCACGGTGCATAAATAGGCAACGCCGAAAGTGTGCAAAGTGCAGATTTGAACTAAAATCAGGAAAATACTATTGACAATCAAATGACTGTTTGATATAATTAAATCACCGGAGATGAAGTTCGGATAAACATTATATGTGGAGGTTGCTATGAAACACGGTATAATTTACTTCTTACACTTAAACAATGTAATTTGGGGTATAAGATTTTCCATTATTCCTCTTATAATTGTCGGAATAAATGCGCCGATCAGGGGAGCACTGTTTCCTCTTGCTTGGGGACTTTGCGGATTGGCCATACTTGTTTCTTTAGTCACGATAGCTATAAAACCGCCTTCTGCGGAAACCGTTAAAAAAACTATTGGCAAGCACAGAAGCGAGTTTGAAAATAAAGTGGTCGACAGAAAAAAGGGAATTAAAAATTCTGAGTATTCGGTCATCAGCGGATATACTTTCGGCGGAGCATTAAAATTAAAGCGCAGGTTGGGCAGCAATTATATATTTGATCATTTGGTTTTGGTTTCTGCAATCTCCTCGCCGGAAGGACTAACGTTATACGGAGAAAACATTTCTTTGCTGAAAGATAATGACGCAGAACATTTTTTGTTTGAAAACCTCCGTCCTTCGGACGTTAAAATCACATCTGAGGTTTATTCCGAAGAATATAACATAAACAAATTAACCATCAACGTCAAGGAAGATTCGATAACGACATACGTTGTAAATGATTATCATTTGAGAGATTTTCAGGCTTTGATAAATTGATAAAGCTTTTTAGCTATAAGGAGCACATATGAATAAAAAAACACATAAGCGTATTGGTCTAATTATATTAAAAAGCGTGCTTTTGCTTTTTCTTGCTGATATCATTGCGGTATTTTCGAATGCTTTATTCGTCGGAAATATGTTTGGTGAAGAATACTTTTCGGAGCAAATATTAAATGTTTGGCATTTGGTTTTCTTTTTGTTGATATTTAATTCGTTGACTATCGCTATCGGTCAATATGACAAACATTCGCGTGAGAGATTTTTGGAAAGTACGAAAAACAATAAGCTGACGTCTCACGTGAAATTTGTTATTTCGTCGATTGATTTTTACGTGGAGCTCGTATGCATAATCGGCTTATCAGTACTTTTTGTTGATGTTTTATATAATTTCGTAAGCGAAGCCTTCTTTTACGGAGCGGAGTTAACCGCTTTCAATAATAAGCTGTATACCTTGCTTATAATCCTTCCGATAATGGCGGTGATACTTTTTGTCGCCCGCATTACAGTTCAAAGAAACTGGTATTTGGATGCGAAAAAGAAAAAAGTAAATCCTAAAAAAGAAAAAAAGTCCAAAACACCTCCGGTGATAAAAAGCGTTATTATCGTTGCTGCAATATACTGTGTCGTTGCAATTGCTTTGCCTTGGTTTTTCCCATTCTTTCTTACCTTGTGGGAGCTTGGCGGAGTGATGCTTTTCGTCTGGATCGCGATTGTATTAGTAGCTTTAGTTTTGATAACCGTAATGGCATTCTATATCAGAGCTTTATTTAAGCGAATGTCCTTTGTTAAAAAAATCAAAAAATATTGCGCAGTTAACTTTCTTTCTATTTCCGATATAAAGAAGCCCTATGCATCAATTTTCGTTTCTCAAAGCGGTTGTGACTTCATCGTGGAGAAAAACGGCGTGAAATACGATTGCAAATTTATTGCGGGAATATTTCCGTGGGCGCAAATCGTTTTTTCGGATAAGGGAAGCGGGCTTATACAGAATACGATTCGTCTTTTTCGCATAGAGCTCTTTCACTTTATGACTAAATTTGAATTTGGATACGAAAGCGACGGCAAAAAAATATTGATATTACTGCCCGCGCCCCGGAGATTTTTCGTTTCTGAAAATCAATCTTCGCCGCGCCCCGGAGACGTCGGAGAAAAGGTCGGTGAATACACGATCTACAATTCCACCGGATTTTTGAACGCCTTGAACCGTGACTGCATATAAAGGTCATTCTTCGGAAACGTATGAACGTTGACAACAAAATGACCGAGTGATATAATTATAAATATCAATCGATGCATTTGAGGAGGTATTATGTTAGCTTTTTACGCAATATGGGTTCTGCTCGAGCTATCTGTCTGCGTCCTTGCGGTTTATACCGTCTATAAAGTGATTTGGTATTTTCTCAAAATGATTTTTTTGAAGTCAAAGCTTAAAAGGCTTGGCGAATCGGTGAAATTTGAACGCGGCATTTTCGATATGATGCTGAATAAAAAGGGTGTCGTTGATTTTACCGTCGATACTCATAAAGAAACGTATGAGGTAAGCGTGATTTCGTTTATTTCGAATCACGGCCGTTGGAATATCGAAAAATCAAGAGAGGGCTATTTTGTTGAAGCGCGTAGACCGAATAAGCTGTTTTTCGAGGCGAGAAAGCACTCCGAAAGACCCGACAGCGAAGTGGACTATCGGCGAGAGAGCAAATTTCAGCGTGTGAAGCTTATGTTAGAGCCGAAAGACGATCCTAACGTAAAGCAGATCCTTTTGATATATCCGCGCCCAAAGATGCTCACTTATGCACACACCCGATTGGAATATCTGGACACGGGAAGCGTTATCGAGGGCTATGAGATAATGTATCTCGAGGACTTTTTGGATACGTTCAAATAATATGACAAAAGACAGACTCACGCAGAGTCTGTCTTTTTTTAGTGTAAATTTTTGTTTAGCTTTGTAACAACTGGCGATGAGGCGCTTTAATTTAAAGGCTTCCCCTTGAGGTAGCGAAGCGGCGACGCGGTAGTGAATTACAGTCCGGGGGACTGTAAGAGCCGCGGCGTGACCGAGCCGCAGCGAGACAGCTCCCGCGTGAGCGGGTGATGAGGTGTAGCCACCGAAGGTGGCGTTATCCTTGATACACAACAATTTGCACGGATGCTTCGCATCCTACACCTCATCCGTCGCCATACAAATTAATACTAACTAACGAGATTCGCGCAAGCGAAGCTCGCGGGGCATTTTAAGCAAACGAAAAAATACGGTGTACTTAGAAAATGCCCCAGACACCTTCCCCTCAAGGGGAAGGCTTTAAAG
>JAZSGJ010000051.1:0-28457 GCA_045532675.1 Eubacteriales bacterium
ACAAAGCAAGCGGATGCTCAATACCTTTCGGTAAAAAGCATCCGCTTTTTTTCTTCTTTAGGCTGTCTTAATGAGACAGGCCCTTTTTATATAATCGGCGCCGATTTTTCCGTACTTTATGTCTTTAAAGCTTCGTATCACTTAGCTCCTCGTTTTTTGCGGCAAGCTTATCAAGATTTTGGTTTCTGAAATAGAGTGCAAGATCTGTGCCAACCATAAGAAGATTGAGGATGTATACACCAAGAGCAAGCCATGAAATGAAAGCGGCGATACCAACAAGATTTGTCGCAATGGAAATTTTAATTGCTTTCATAACAACGCCGGCGATGTATCCAAAAAATATAAGGCAAAGAAATGTAAGACTCTTTCCTTTAGTCGTTCTCGCCTTGTAGGATTTTATTACGTTGAAGGGCCACGACGCACCAAAACTGACGATCATGAGAACTTCAAGAATTTCTGCTAAAAGTGCCATATATTACTCCTTTATTGTTTGTTTGAATTTATTATATCACAAAAAAAGCATAATGTAAATAACGAAATTAAATATAGCAGAACAACTTGAAAGTTATGCTGAAAGGTGCTATAATATATTATATCGGCATAAATTGAGTCTTTTATCTGAAACGGAGTATATTATGGAGCTTTTGCAATTGAAATATTTTTGCGATGCCGCAACAAATGAAAATTTTTCACTGACTGCTAAAAAATACAACGTTCCGCCGTCAAATATATCTCAAAGTATAAAACGCCTTGAAATTGAAATCGGAGTTCCGCTTTTTAATAGGCGCGCGAATAAAATAATTCTTAATGAAACGGGAAACGCGTTTTATAAAAAGATTTCAAAATCTCTTGCCATACTGTCCGATGCTGTTGCCGAGGCAAAAGATGAGGTAAACACGGGAAGAATAAAAATCTGCATAAACTCAAATAGACGCGTAGTTATGGAAGTGGCTGAAAAATACAGGCGCGAATATCCCAGAGTTGAAATTATAACAAGTCATTTTACAGATTCGCTACAGGATGATTTTGATATTATCATAGACAGCTTTGATGGTCGTATATTTGATGAATACGAAAGAAAACTGATGATTTCGGAAGATATTGTACTTGCCGTGATGAAGGGCAGCAAATATGCCGATGCTCAAGAGATAGATATTTCGACTCTTTCGGGCGAAGCCTTTGTTACTATGAACGAAAAGTCGAATCTTTATGCTTTAACTAATTTCATATGCGCAGATTTTGGATTTAAACCGAGAATAGCCGTGCAGAGCGATGACCCGTTTTACGTAAGAAAATGCATTGAAGCAGGACTCGGAATTTCATTTGTTCCGTCGTTTTCATGGAAAGGACAGTTTTCGGATAATGTGGTTTTTAAGAAGATTAGCGGATATAAGAGAGAAACTTATATATACACCGATAAAGATAAGTATTTGCCAATATATATAAGACGCTTTATTGATGCGCTCATTAGCAAATGCCGAGAATAGTGGGCCGTTACCTTTAATAAAACCGAAAAAGTCCAAAAACAAATAATGTTCGATAAATCCGCCTATTACGCATTGAAGTTTTAGAGGGTGTCCCAAATGTGAGACACCCTCCGTTTTTATACGTCAAAAGCCCAGTTTCCGTCCTTAAATATTTCAACCTCGATTCCGCTTTCCGTTGTAGCGGTAATTTTTAGGTCCTTTGTTCCTATCATAAAGTCAACGTGGGTGACAGAATCGTTAATTCCTTTTGCGTGCGCTTCCTCTTCGGTCATTTTGTCATAATCCCGAAGAACATTTGTGAATCCTCTTCCTATCGCAAGGTGGCAGGCGGCGTTTTCATCAAACAGTGTGTTGTAGAACAGAATACCGCTTTTTCTTATGGGTGAGGAGTAGGGAACAAGTGCGACCTCACCGAGATATGCCGCGCCCTCGTCCATTGAAATCATTTCGCGAAGAAGATCGGCGTTTTCGTCTGCGCCAACCTCAACAGCTTTTCCGTCTTTAAATTTCATCCAGAAGTTGTTTATAAGCTGACCTGCATATGACAGCGGAAGAGAAGAGTAAACTATACCTTCTGCGTCACCCCGTCTTGGCGAGGTGAAGGCTTCTTCGGACGGTATATTAGGATTGAAATATACGTTTGTTCCAAGTGTCTCTTCGCAGCCCGCACAAAAGAGTGCGTCTGGCAGAAGACCTACTCTGAAGTCGGTTCCGTTATCTGACCGATATTTTAACTCTTTAATTTTAAGATTGTTGAGAAATTCACAACGCTTTGCAAGCTCCTTGTTATGCTTTTTCCATTCAAGAATAGGGTCGTCGTAAACTCTTGACGTTGATAGAATAACTTCCCAAAGCTTTTCAACTGCAACGCTTACGCGCAACTCAGGAAAAACTTTTTTTGCCCATTTTTCACCTGGTACGGCAGCGATGCACCATTGATATTTGTTTTCCATTCTCATTCTTATCGGTTTTATAGTTTTTGCGCGCGCCGCCGTCGCCTTAGCGTACTTTTTCTGATTAATACCGCAAAGTCCGTCGGGATCCTCAGAGATAAGATATATTTTGCAGGGAAGAGTGTCTGCTTGATGTTCCCATTTTTCTATCTGCCATTTTTCGAGAGCGGAAAGAACCTTTTGGGAACAATATTTTACGTTAAGCTTTGTCAGCGGCTGATAATTCCAATCGACAGAAACTTTTTTTGCTCCCGCCTTATAGCATTCCTCTGCAACAAGCTTAACAAATTCAGGCTGATCCAGCTCGGCTGTGATAAGGACTTCCTGTCCCTTCTGAACGTTAACACCGCATTTTGCAATAAGCTGCGCGTATTTTCTGAGTTTTGCTTTATTCATATTATACCTCTTATATTTCCTTTAAAACTTTTAATAAGTAATCCCAAACTCTCGCGGTGGAGGATATCGAGAGTCTTTCGTCTGTTGTGTGTATATCGAAGTTGTTAGGCCCGATTGAAACGCAATCAAGGTCAGGGATTTTTTCTGAGAATATTCCGCATTCGAGTCCTGCGTGAATTGTTATTATTTCGGGTGCTTTGCCATAGCTTTTTATATAAACTTCTTTCATTGCATCGCAAAGATGAGAGTTCTTTTTATATTCCCATGCGGGATATGCGCCGTGCTCGGATACGGTTGCGTGATATTCATCTGCAAGAGTGCGCACGTTTAATCTCAGTGCCTCTTTTTCTTCGTTTTTAGATGAGCGCAATGATGTCGATAAAGTGACACGCCCACCGTTGGTGTTGATAATGCCAAGATTTGATGACGTTTCGACAAGACCGGGGATATCCTCGCTCATTTTGTAAACTCCTGTTGGCATTCTTTTAATAAATTTGAAGATTTTCGCTGTGTTTACCGTGTCGAAAACAGGAGCGGTGCCCGTGATTTTTTCAATATTTATGCAGATTTCGGACTCACTTTTTCTGTATTTTTCGGCAACCGTTGGAATGAACTTTCCTTTTACCAAGAAGTCGGAGGCGAGATGTACCGTACATTCGGCATATCTTGGAATTGCGTTATCTGCGTTTCCACCACAAATCTCTGAAAGTTTTATATCAGCATTTCCTATAATGTCAACGAGCACTTTTATTGCGTTTGCGTGTCCTTTATTTATTTCAGTTCCGCTGTGCCCGCCTTGAAGTCCGGATACGCTGATTTTAAAGAGATTGTTTCCTTCTTCGCCTCTCTCATACGGAAGAGTGAAGTCCATTCGTATTCCGCCCGCGCATCCGACGGTAAAAATGCCTTCAACGTCCGAGTCAATGTTTATCATAGTTTTTCCGTGAAGAACTGAGGTATCAAGCACTGTTGCACCGATAAGCCCTATCTCTTCATCAGACGTGAAGAGCGCTTCAAATTCCGGATGCTCGATATCGCTCGAATCGAGAACAGCAAGCGCGTATGCCAAAGCAACCCCGTCGTCACCGCCAAGTGTAGTTCCTTCCGCACGGATAAAATCACCGTCACGGTATATTTTTAATCCTTCATTTTTCATATCGATAGGGCAGTCCTTGGTTTTGTCTGCTACCATATCGGTATGCCCTTGAAAAATAATTGCAGGACGGTCTTCATAACCCTTTGTTGCGGGTTTTCTGATTATAACATTGTTGTAACCGTCCCTCATACACCAAAGTCCGCGCTCTTTTGCAAAGTTTGTAAGATAGTCGGCTATTTTCTCCGTGTTTTCGGACACGTGCGGTATTTTAGATATTTCTTCAAAGAAGAAGAAAACCTTTTGTGTGTTTTTATATTCCGGGATGCTTAGCATTTTATATCCTCCAATTTTCTGATACATATATTTTATACTATATTTTTATTTTTTTCAATGTTAAAGTTGACTTTTTATAAAAAAAGTTGTAAAATTATTTTAAAAAATATGGAGAGTACAAAATGGTAAGCGAACTTTTAAATTTTATAAAAAATTCACCGTCTCCGTATCACACGGTTTGTACGGCAAAGGATATGCTTCTTTCGGACGGTTATACCGAACTTTATGAATCTGAAAATTGGAATCTTTCGGACGGCGGAAAATATTTCGTTATAAGGAACGGAACCTCAATAATCGCATTCAGAGTAAAAAAAGACGCAAACGGATTTATGATTGTTGCGTCTCACAGCGATTCTCCCTCATTTAGACTGAAAATGACTCCGGAGCTTTCGGGGGCGTACGTTCGTCTTGAAGTAGAGAAATACGGCGGAATGATATATTATTCATGGCTGGACCGACCGCTTTCTCTTGCCGGAAGAGCAGTGGTAAAAACTAAAGAAGGAATAGAATCACGTCTTGTTAATTTCGATAAAGATTTTGCTGTAATTCCGAGTCTTGCCATTCATATGAACCGTTCGGTAAATGACGGATATAAATTTAATCCCACAGTTGATCTTCTTCCCATTACAGGCTCTGCCGAGGCTTCGGGCAGTGTTATGAGGGAGCTTACAAAAGACGCGGGAGTTGCTGAGGCAGATATAATAAGCCATGATTTATTCCTGTATAACAGAGAAGAGGGGAGAGTAATAGGCGCAGAGGGCGAGTATATACTTTCACCGAGACTTGACGATCTTGAATGTGTGTTTGGTTCTTTGAAGGCGTTTTTATCTTCTCGGGACGGTCAGTCTGTTCCTGTTTTTGCTGTTTTTGATAATGAAGAGGTTGGTTCGGAGACAAAGCAGGGGGCGGCATCAACTTTTCTTTCGGACGTGCTATCGCGAATTGCGTGTGAAAAATATCATACGATGCTTGACTCAAGCTTTATGGTCAGCGCGGATAATGCACACGCAAAGCATCCGAACCATCCCGAGCTTTCGGATGCGGATAACGCTCCCGTTATGAATGGCGGTATCGTTATTAAATGGAATGCAAATCAGAAATACGCGACTGACGGAATATCAGATGCGCTGTTCCGCACTGTGTGTGACAGAGTCGGCGCGAAAACTCAAAGATTTTATAACCGCGCGGATATGCTCGGCGGCTCTACGCTCGGTTCAATTTCAAATACAAGGGTGTCTGTTCCGACGGTAGATATAGGACTTGCCCAGCTTGCCATGCATTCGGCATCCGAGATTGCCGGCAGCGAGGATGTTTCATACCTTGTAAACGCGCTTACGGAATTCTATTCGGTTTCAATTAAAAAGAATGGCAAGAGTATAATATTTTAGCAAAGAAGTCGGCATCCTATCTTTAACGAGACGGTATGCCGACTTCTTCAGCCTTCTTCGGTGATTTCGGAGAAGGTTTTTTTCATGTATTTTTTGTTTAAAACGTATTTTTCACCATGTAGTGAAAGGTCTTCGAAAACCTTTTCAATGAATGCCATTGTTTTAGGGTTTCCATCAACCTTATTTCCGTATTTATGCCAATGAAGAATGGGCATAGATTCGTTGTAATTTTTACCCGCGTAGGTTTTTGTTGCGGCTATTTTATCACATACACATTCTACCGCGTATTTGTAGGGCATAAGTGGCGTTACGGAACAATCGGGGTCAAGCCAATATTCTATATGATGTTTATTTCTGCCTTTGTGGTGAAGCCAGGCATAGCTTACTCCGGTTGCGCGGCGGCAGGCTCCGATAGGGGAGCGGTTACCCTGATAATGCCGAGCACTTTCAAAAAACTCGGTGGGGGTAAACTTTGAAAGATCGTGCACGATTCCTCTGTAAATAATGCCGCATTTGGCACAGTTAATAAATACTTTATGCTTGTGTTTTATAACAAGCGCGATATGCTTGAATAAATTTGAAATTTTCATAAAAATACAATATTTCCTGATATTTTCAGCATTTTTTCTTTGATAAACCCCATTTTATCCAAAAACGCCAAGCGCCTTCAAAATAAACGATGCAATGAAAATAACAACCGATGATATCGTAGTTGTTCAAACTACGAGCTGACTCGCAAGCGCGTGATCTGCACCCATTTCCTGACACATAGGAACTGTAGAAACCGCAACCGGTGTTGTAAACATGGCAACGAATGCGGCAAAGTGCACACCGTTAAATATTCCTAAGAGATATGCGATTGTGAGTGAGACAGAGGGGATTATAGCGCATCTTAAAACCGAACCGAATATAATTTGCTTTTCAAGAGCGGGAATTGCGGAAAACTCAAATTGCGCACCGAGAGCAAGAAGTGCCATCGGCGTTGCAGCATTAGAAAGATAATTCAGCACCTTAAATATGGGCTCTATATCCGAAAGACGTAAGCTCACATTGTAATTAACAAAGATGGCTCTGATTCCCGGGGCGAGAATACCGGACAGAACTCCAAGTATAAGCGGTTTCTTTGCTATGTTAATAAGTATTTTTTTATATCCGGCTTTCCTTCGTCACTGAACACGCAAAGGCACACTACGCCGAGAATATTAAAAACGGGAATTATAAAGGCGGACAGAAGCGCTGCAACCGCTGCTCCTTCAGCACCGAAAAGCGTTGTCGCAAGCGGTAATCCGATGAGCGCGTAATTGGAACGGAAAATAGACTGTAAAATAACTCCGCGCTGATTCTTTTGTTTAAAAACCTTGTTAATTATAGGTAGGAATATGAGGAAAAGAAGTATTGTGACCCCAATTCCGTACCAAACGTACGTAAGGCTTATGTCGCTGATGTTTGATATGTTGTAAACATTTAAAAAAAGCATAGCTGGTAGCAGCACGCGGAAGACAACGTTGTTTATTATCTTTGCCGCGTCAAGCTTTCATAGACCGATTTTTTGATAAAATAGCCGATTAAAACGGTCATAACAATCGGAAACATCGCATTGACAGCAAAAATAAAAGATTCCACAATTTAATACTTTCAATTCTATATTCTATCACAATTTTTATATGAAATCAATATATCCTGCGGCTTTATTTTTAAAAAGCTGTCTCAAATGCCGTAAATTCGGTATTTGAGACAGCGGATAGATTATTTTGCTAATTTCTTCATATCGTTTTTGCGGATTTCAACGCGCCTTACCTTACCGCTTATGGTTTTAGGAAGCTCGTCAACAAATTCCACAATTCTCGGATATTTATAGGGAGCGGTGTGCGATTTTACGTATTCCTGAATTTCTTTCTTCAAAGCATCCGTTCCTTCGGCGCCTTTTACAAGTACTATCGTAGCTTTTACTATCTGACCGCGTACTTCATCGGGAACGGGGGTAATTGCGCATTCGAGAACGTAAGGAAGCTCCATGATAACGCTTTCGATTTCAAACGGGCCGATGCGGTATCCTGATGATTTAATAACATCGTCTATACGTCCTACGTACCAGAGGTAACCGTCCTCGTCCATTGTAGCCTGGTCGCCTGTGTGGTAGAATCCGTCGTGCCATACGTCCTTGGTTTTTTCTTCGTCAAGATAATAGCCGATAAAGAGTCCGCAGGGAATATGTTCCTTCGTTCTGATGCATATTTCGCCTGTATCACCGGTTTTGCATTCGTTGCCGTCCGTGTCTAAAATAACAACATCGTAAAGCGGGCTTGGCTTACCCATAGAGCCGATTTTCGGAGTTGAGCCAACGAAGTTAGCGATAGAAAGCGTTGTTTCGGTCTGGCCGAATCCTTCCATGATTGTAAGACCTGTCGCCTTCTTAAACTGATTGAATACTTCAGGATTTAACGCTTCGCCCGCGGTTGTAGCATATTCTATAGAAGAGAGATCGTATTTTGAAAGATCCTCTTTGATGAAGAATCGGTACATTGTTGGGGGGGCGCAGAAGGTTGTTATACCGTATTTTTTGAACATCGGAAGGATGTCTTCTGAATGGAATCTATCAAAGTCATAGGTGAATACACTTGCTTCGCAAAGCCATTGACCGTAGAGTTTACCCCAAAGAGCTTTACCCCAACCGGTATCTGAAATTGTAAAGTGTAAACCGTTTGGATTGACGTTGTGCCAATGCTTAGCGGTAGGGTAATGACCTAACGCATATTTGTATGAGTGAGTTGCTATGCGAGGATATCCGGTAGTTCCGGACGTGAAGAGCATGAGCATGGGGTCGTTACCGCAAGGCGTATTTTCGGTGCGGTTGTAATGAGTGCTGAAACGCTCCATTTCAACGTTAAAGTCATACCATCCGTCCTTTTTGCTGCCAACAAGGATTTTGAGCATTCCGGGGAACTCTGCCGCAGCCTTTTCAGCCTCAGCGGACACGTCTCCGTCAGCGGTGCATACTATTGCTTTTACCTTCGCCGCTTTATATCTGTATGTAAAATCGTGCTCGACAAGCTGATTAGTTGCGGGAATAGCTATTGCTCCAATCTTATGAAGAGCATGCATACAGAACCAGAACTGATAATGCCTTTTAAGTACGAGCATGACGGTATCGCCTTTTTTTATACCTATAGACTCGAAATAGTTAGCCGTTTTTGCCGAATATCTCTTCATATCGTTGAAGGTGAATCTGCGGTCTGTTTTATCGTTTGCTACCCAAAGCATTGCAAGCTTATCGGGAGTTTTTTCAGCAATTGCATCGACGCAGTCGAAAGCAAAGTTGAACTTGTCATCGTTTTTGAATGATATGCCGTTGAAAACGCCGTTTTCATCATAGGATGATTTTATGAAATTGTCGGCAACCGTTGTCGTTAGTGTTTCTTCCTTTTCGGGAACTTTCGGAGCGACAAAGGGAACTTCGGGATACTCTTCGCTCACCTCACCGTCTTGAGGATTTAATACTACTGCGTGAAACTCGCATCCGCCTTCGCTTACGGCTATCATTCCGTGCGGAATTAAGCTGTTATAGAATATTGAATCTCCCTCATTAAGTACATCAACGTGATTTCCTACCTGAACCTTGAGTGAGCCTTTGACAATTACGTCAAACTCCTGACCTTTATGCGAGTTGAGCTTTATCGGTGCATTTTGCTCTTCGGGAAGGTAAGGGAATTTAACAAGGAATGGTTCTGCAAGCTTATCCTTGAATTTAGGCGCAAGGTTATTGTAAACCACACCGTGCTTCTTTAAAATTTTAAGTCCCTCGCCTTTGCGTGTAATTGCAAATGACGTAAGGGTTGTACTTCTTCCTTCGAGAAGGTCAACGACCTCAACGTCGCACGCCTTCGCGCATTTGTAAATAAAGGTAAAGCTGAAATCTGTTTCGCCTTTTTCAAGGAGCAGATAGTCTTCAAGCGATACGCCGGTAAGCCTTGAAAGCTCTTCCGGTGTGTAACCTTTTGCCTCGCGCAGGTCTTTAATTCTTCCTGCGACTTCCTTCAAACTGTAATCCATGTTTTTTTCCTTTCGTTTTTCATACTTTTTGATTACTAATTTGAATAAAACAAAAAACTCGTCTCAAAAGATAACTTTTTGAGACGAGTTATAAACCCGTGGTACCACTCAAATTACGGAAAATTCCGTCACTTTCCGGACTCTAACAAGCCCTTTGCCTTTACGCAGCAATACGGAAGGAGTCTACTTGCATCAGCTTTCGGTCCTTCGACTCAGAAGGGATAGGTTATCGGAATGATTAAGTATTGCCTCGCACCTTTCGGCAACTCTCTGTAAGCTTATCAGACCAACCGTCTTCATCACAGTCGTTTTTGTGATATTCAAATTTGTATAAATTTTAGCACATAAAAAAACGTTTGTCAATAGCTTTTTTGAATTTTTTGAATTTTTTTATTTTTTTGATATCGCTCAGCTGTTTACCGAATAGTCCTTTTTAAAACCGTGTCCCCTAAAGATACTCCATTGACCAACACCTAAGCGTTGCATAACTGCCTTGCGTTCGTCTGCACAAAGCTTAGGGCATGTATCAACTGATGTCATAAGGATAGGAGCATACTGATTGTATTCTGCTTGTTCCTTTGTCAACCCATGCACATTGATGTAAATATCACCGGTGAATGCAACGTGATTCAGATAATCAATCAAAACAATTTCGCTGGGCAGGTGACAGCCTTTTCCTTCATAAACCTCAAAGTGCAATTCTTCAAAATCAAAAAACCAATTTGTGTGATCGGCTCTCTTAATTTTTCTATATCATTCCACGGAGATATGATTTTTTCAGGATTTACCGATTTGTATGAAGTAAGAGTCTTACATATATTAATATACGGTTTATGCAATCGGTTTTTTTCTCTGTATCCGTCATTTCCAAGATATTCGTTATTTAAATGCGCGCATTTTTTTGCTTGCTATAATTTCATCAAAAACAGGAAGAAGACCGCAGTGGTCTAAGTCCGCGTGTGTTATCAGAATGCTTTTCTTTATCTTCTCAAAATCAGGAATGATTTTTTATGGCAAAAATCATTTCATCTGTATAGCAGGCGTAACCGATATCAATAAACAAAAACCTTCCGTTGCTTTTTATAATAATGGTGTTACTGCCGCAAGGCGGTTCTATCAACGTTATTTCGGTATTGTCTGTTATACTACTTATTCTCGGGCAAAATGATTTTCTTTTAGAGGCTCCAAGAAGCTCGGCAAATTTGCTTATGCTGTCAAACGTTCTGTATGGGGAAAGACCCTGTTCGTCAAGCGTTTGCATTGCAAGATTAACGTGGACTAAGAGCTCACGGCTTATATCCTCTGATAGCCCCATAGTTTTTGAAAGTCCCATAACGTAATGGTATAGAAAATACTGTTATCATACACTTTTTCCGAGCTGTTATAATCTATAACGCGTACTTTACACAGTTTTTCGGCTTCTTTCAAAAATTCCGCTATTTTGTCAATATCTTCAACGAATAATCCCATTTTAAAATATTGGTATTCCGTTCCGTTTCCCTGTGAGCTTATATATGAAATATTAAAATTAAAATTATTTATCAAAGTGAGTATGCTTGTAATACTACCCGGAACATCAGCAAGACAAAATTCAATTAAAACTACGCTTCTTTTGCTTGAATTGTTGTGTAAATATCCGATTTTCTCAAGCTCAACATCTGCCTTTTTCAACTGCTCGTCTGTACCTTCTGCATCAATAAACAGAGTGTGGGA
Source organism: Eubacteriales bacterium (assembly GCA_045532675.1). Classification (GTDB taxonomy): domain Bacteria; phylum Bacillota; class Clostridia; order Oscillospirales; family CAG-272; genus UBA1740. The sequence continues at coordinate 11,417 of JAZSGJ010000051.1, forward strand.
ATCTACCGCCTTGTTATAGCTTACACGCGTTATATTTATTCCTAAAAAGGAGAAACATTTGCTTGCTTTTAAAAAGGTACCGATGTGATTGGGCATAGACGTTATATATGTTTTTTTCATTTTTATAATCTCAGAATATACGTGTATTTTACTAATTCAAATTTTATATATTAAAATTGTATTTTTTATGACGGTGAATAAAAATCCACCGTCATGCCTGTTCTATATTATTCAGAAAATATATAATTAATAGCACATTGTCATTTTTTAAGCCCCAAGAGCTCGGTTGATTCATCACGCATTTTATATTTTAAAATTTTACCTGCGGCGTTCATGGGGAACTCGTTAACGAACATAAAGTATTTCGGCACCTTATGTCTTGCGATAGATGCGTTTCCGTATTCACGCATCTCGTTTTCGTCGGATGTCTCACCCTTGTGAAGAATAATCCACGCACAGCATTCCTCACCGTATTTTTCATCCGGAACACCGACAACCTGAACGTCACGAACCTTGGGATTGGTCAGATAGAACTCTTCAATTTCGCGGGGGTAGAGGTTTTCGCCTCCTCGTATAATCATATCCTTGAGGCGCCCGGTTACCTTATAGTAGCCGTCGGGAGTTCTCATGCAGATGTCACCCGAGTGAAGCCATCCGTCGCTGTCAATTGCCTGTGCGGTTGCCTCGGGCATCTTATAGTATCCCTTCATTATATTAAAACCGCGCGCGACAAATTCACCGCTCTCACCGTCGGGAAGTTCGTTTCCTGTTTCGGGATCAATTATTTTGCATTCAACACCGGGGAATGCGCTTCCAACCGTTTCAACTCGGTGGTCAAGATCTTCGTTAACCTCACCCATAGTACAGCCGGGTGATGCCTCCGTCTGTCCGTAAACCGAAATGATTTCGCGCATGTTCATTTCAACAGAGGCACGGCGCATAAGGTCAGCAGGGCAGTTTGCTCCCGCCATGATGCCCGTTCTCATATAGGAGAAGTCGGTTTTTGCAAAATCGGGATGGTTAAACATTGCGATAAACATAGTGGGAACGCCATTGAAGCATGTAATGCGCTCGTCGTTCACACATGCAAGAGAGGATTTGGGTGAGAAGTAGGGAATAGGGCAAAGTGTGCCCCCGTGCGTCATTATTGAGGTCATTGAGAGCACCATTCCGAAGCAATGGAACATAGGAACCTGAATCATCATACGGTCAGCGGTGGAAAGATCCATTCTGTCACCTATTGTTTTGCCGTTGTTAACGATATTTCTGTGAGTCAGCATAACGCCTTTGGGAAATCCTGTCGTGCCTGAGGTGTATTGCATGTTACATACATCATCAGGCTTTACGAGTGAGGCGCGTCTGCGCACCTCCTCGCGCGGAATGAGTGCGGAGCGAGAAAGCATTTCTTCGTATGTGAGACATCCGTCCATAGAGAATCCGACAGTTATGACGTTGCGAAGAAATGGGAGATTTTTTGAATAGAGAGGAGCGCCCGGCTCAAGAGTTTTTAATTCCGGGCAAAGTTCTTCAATAATTTCTTTATAGTTTATATCCTTGCAGTATTCAATCATAACGAGAGTATGAGTATCTGACTGCTTTAAGAGATATTCTATTTCGTGAATTTTATAAGCGGTATTTACCGTAACAAGAACAGCACCGATTTTCGTGGTTGCCCAGAATGTAATAAACCATTCGGGAACGTTGGTTGCCCAAACGGCAACGTGGTCACCCGCTTTAACGCCAAGGGATATAAGCGATGCGGCGCATTCGTCAACGTCACGTCTGAATTGCTCATACGTTCTTGTGTAATCTAAAGTAGGGTATTTGAATGCGTATTGATCGGGATAGTTTTCAACCATTGTGTCGAGGACGTCTGAGAAGGTTGCTTCGATAACGTCATACTTTTTCCATACGAACGTGCCTGTTTTCTGACGGTTATAGTATGCCTTCTCATATGTTCTTTTCTCGCGGTTAAGTGAAGAAATATAATTTTTGAAGTGGGTAAGAACTATGTCGGCATCACTGATTTCTTCGTTCCATGCTGCGCATATAAATCCGTCGTAATTGAGAGAGGAAAGAGCATTGAGAAGCTTTTGAACGTCAAGCGTTCCTTCACCGATTAAGACGGTTTTTCCGTCTATCATATCACCGAGACGTACGTATTTTATATAAGCACCGAGCGTTTTTATGGTTGATTCAGCAGTTTCTCCCGCACTGAAATAAGTACCTCTTACATTCCATGATGCGCCTATCACAGCTGATGCAAAATGATTAATTATTCCGATTACATTTTCTGTATCCGAAAGATATCCGATAGTTTCAAATAAAATATTAACATCAGCCTTTTCCGCATGCTTGATAGCAGCGGTAAGCTTATTGTCAAGCAGGTCGAACGAGACCTTCTCTTCAATACTTACTATAACGTTGGAAATACCCGAAATAGCAGCCATATCAATATATTTTTGTATGATTTCAGATGTTGTTTCTTCTTTTTCAATAGGGTATGGCAAACGAAGCGCAGAGATTGAAAGACTTCTGTTAACAAGCTTTCTTTTTGCATCTGCAATGCGGTCGCGTCTTAAGATGCTATCGTGGTGTTCACTGCGTTCTTTTATTGCGTCGTATATTTCGAATCCGTCAAAGCCGTAGTCATATGCATAGCGGCAACTATCAAGAAATGTGGGGCGGGATACGTTTTTTGTTGAAAATGCAATTTTCATTTTACGCCTCCTCGAACACAATCTTATTCAGTGCGTTGATATATGCCCTTATACTTGCAGCGATGATGTCGGTTGAAGTTCCGTTTCCGGAATAAAGCTTTCCGTTATAACGAAGTCTGACAAGAGCAGAACCCAAAGCTTCTTTGCCCTCGGTTACCGATTGAACCTGATAATCGTCAAGCTCGTAATGATGACCGATACATTGCTCAATTGCACGGAATGCGGAATCAATAGGACCGTCACCCGAGCTTACACCGCAAATGATTTCTTCATTGCACTTTAAGGTTATCTGTGTCATAGAGCTTGAAAGGTTGCTGCTTGTCGTGGTGTATGTTTCAAAATGGTATGTTGACGGAGCTTGCATGGCAGAGCTTGCGATTAATGCTTCAAATTCCTTAGCTCCAACGGAGCTTCTTTTCTCGCAGACTTGTCCGAGAGCCTTGTATACGCTTCCTACATCGGAATCAGAAAGCTCATATCCGAGTACGTTTGCCGCTTGAGCTACCTGAGTCAAGGTTGAGTCAGCATCAAGAAGAATGCTTTTTTTATCGTCTACTGAACTGCCATCCTCCTTTGTGTCGTGGTTGATGCTTGAGAGCATATCTTCTATGTTTGAGTGTATTTTCGTATTATTAAGTTGGATTACAGCGTCAATCTGAGAACCGCAAACGTTGATAGCATCCGAAATTTCACCGGTGAGAAGGACATCGTTACCAATCATAGCGCATTTCAGTCCGTCTGCGCCCTTGGTAATTGCAGAAAAGGCAGATGCTACAGCCATATTTACACGGTCCGAAATCTGAACGTAAACAGGGATGGACACAGCACACCTTACAGTCTCGACAAGGGCCGCAATCTGTTCGGAAGTTGAAATTCCCGCACTGTCGCACACAGTTATAAGAGTTGCTCCGCTTGCCTCTGCCTCTTTTGCAGCTTCAATAAGGAAGTTTGCATCGGCTCTTGTTGCATCAAGAGCTGAAAACTCAACGTCTGAGGAAAGACTTTTTGCTGCTTTGACGAGCTCTCCGATTTTTTCAAGCATTGCAGCCTGTTTTATGTGATAGGTGTATTCCATCTGAATTGTAGAAATGGGAAGCTCGACCTGAAGGCGTGGCTTTTTTGCCTCTTTTATACATTCCCATGCTGTCGCAACGCTATCAACGTCAAAGCCAACCTGAATGGAAAGGGTAGCGTCCTGTACGTTTTTGGCAATCGTTTTATAAATTATGGAATCCTCGCGAACATTTTTTACTATAGGAAGCTCTATAGCGTCCGCGCCAAGCTTGTCAGCGCAATTTGCAATAGCGAATTTTTCGCGGAAAAGCAGTGATAGTGCGCGATCCTCCGAAAGCTTTTTGAGTGTAATGTCAGCAATGTTGATTTTTCTCATATTAAAAATCCCTTCAATTATGAAATAAATATTAAACAGAATTATTTAACAAAAAAACGTTTTCGTCTCTTTGCCGATTCAAAGAGACGAAAACGTTAAAACTCATGTTTCCGCGGTACCACTCTTCTTCATCCAAAATGGATGCCCTTTTAGATGCTAACACATCTTAACTCTGTTACGGGAGTGCCCGTCTGCCACTATTCTTTGGTTTCATGGCAACCGCTCCGCGGTGAGTTCAGCAAAATTTTCCTCGTGCCTTGCACCATCCGGCATTTCTCTGAAAGCGAACCTTTTGCATACTATTCCGCATCATCGCGTTTATGATGTTAAATATTCTAGCATATAAATTTAAGTTTGTCAAGTGATTTTTTAAAAAATGAGATTTTAGTGAAAAGAAATATATAAAGGCATAATTATAAAGTATTTATTTGGTGGCGAGGCTTGTCCTCGCCGCTTTTTATATTCGAAACATATCGAATATTTATATTACCACATTTTTGGTAATAAATATTAGCTATACTGTTGACTTTTTGCTTCCGATATGGTAAAATAATTTTACCGTATTGGTAAAGGGAGGACTTGATGTGTTAGATTATTTTGCAAATGATAAATACAAAGTCTTAGAATGTATGTTTCAAAGACAAATTGCCGTCAACGGTGAAAATGTTGTAAAGTTATCACAACAAGAAATCGCGGATATTTTGTCTTTCACAAAGCCGAAGGTCAATTCTATAATCGCAGATTTGAAAAAAGACGGTTATATAATTCAACACAGTTGCAGAGGAAAATACTCATTAACAAGCAAGGCAAATGCCGATCTGATTAAAATGGGATGCAAGGAGGTCGCACAATGAACGCAAATACAATGCCATTAGAAGCGGAAACCAGAATACTTATTGACCACAGCCTTGAAAGTTTAGGTTGGAAACTAAAGGGTAAAGGACAAAATGTATTCTTTGAACAACCCAAAACTGAGGCAGAACGCAAAAAATTAGGTGGCAAACGTCCCGACTATGTGCTTTATTCTAATGATAAACCTTTGATTGTTATTGAGGCAAAGAAAAAAGGTGCAAGAATCGACACCGCTTTAGAGCAGGGCATCCATTATGCAAGAGCAATTGATGCGCCTCTTGTTTTTGCAACAGATGGTGTTTTCTGTAAATCGTTCCATACTGTCGCAAATAAACCTCCTATTTTGAACGGTGAGGAAGTTGACGAATTTATACGTGAGGCTTTAGCTTTGCGTTTTTTGACATCCCATGAAGTTAATACTGTAAGTCCAAAAGTTCAGTATGATAGAAAAGAGCTTATCCGTATATTCGATGAAGCAAACAATATGTTGCGAGGAGATGGTCTTCGCGCAGGTATTGAAAGATTTGGCGAATTTGCAAACATTCTTTTCTTGAAGCTTGTTAGCGAAAACGAACAAATCAAGAAAGAGAGTGGAATTAAATCTGATTTTGATATTGCTTCGTGTAGTTGGAATAGTATTAAGAATATAGCGCCTTCTGCTCGTATTGAGTATATTAACAACACCGTATATTCTCGGCTCAACAAGCTTTATGATACAGAGATATTTACCCCTTTAACTATTAGAGATGAAACCATTCTCAAAGATATAATGGATAAGCTTGATCCGTTAACGTTAACCGATGTTGATAGTGACGTTAAAGGTGATGCATTTGAATATTTCCTTAAAGCATCCACCGCTACTAAAAATGATCTCGGAGAATATTTCACACCTCGCCATATTGTTAAAACCATGGTTCGTCTCGTCAACCCTAAAATTGGTGAAAAAATATATGATCCGTTTTGTGGAACAGGTGGATTTTTGATTGAGTCTTTCCGCCATATTGAAAGAAATATGGGTACAGGCAACCCTGCATTGAGGAAAATATTGAGGGAAGAAACAATATACGGAAATGAAATAACTAATACGGCACGTATTACCAAAATGAATATGATTCTTGCGGGTGACGGTCATAGTAACATTCATATGATGGATAGCCTTGCAAATCCTACATATATCGACAAAATTAAGTATGACGAAAATGGAAAAATGGTTCGAGATGCAGAAGGTAACATCGAATATTCAAGCGAATATAGTGGTATTTATGATGTCGTTTTAGCCAATATGCCGTACTCTCAAAAAACGAAGCACGGAAACCTTTATGATTTGCCGACTACCAATGGAGATAGTATTTGTGTTCAACACTGTATGAAAGCAATTAATGGTGCTGCGGAGAATGGCAGAATGGCTTTGGTTGTGCCTGAAGGATTCCTATTCCGCAAGGATTTAGCGAAAACACGCGAATATATGCTGAATAATTGCGAATTGCAGAGTATTATTTCTTTGCCACAAGGTGTATTTTTGCCATATACGGGAGTTAAAACAGACATTATCTATGCCACAAAGGTCAATCAAAAACACAAAAAATCCGAGAAAAAAGATAAGTTTTGGTATTTCGATGTAAAAAGCGACGGATATTCTTTGGATAATCATCGAAAGAAATTAGAAACATCAAGTGATTTATCTAAATACGAAGAGTACAGAAAGTTGGACGATGACCAAACTTCTGATATGATGAAAGTGGGATTCGAAGTAATCCCTCTTGAAAAAGTACGTAAAAACTCTTGCATCTTAGTTGGTAGCAGATATCGCGAACAAAAGAAAATAAATACAAATTTTGATATAGTTTCTATTGGAACAATTGCTACCTTGCGTAGCGGGTATGCTTTCCCTATGAATCTACAAGGTCAAAAAGGAGAAATACCTTTTTACAAAGTTAGTGATATGAATTCCGAAGGAAACGAAGTAGAGATGGGAACGAGCAATAATTATGTTACCATTGATCTTGCTAATTCACAAAAATGGGCGATAGCACCTGAAGGAACCATAATATTCCCCAAAATTGGAGCAGCAATTGCAACAAACAAAAAACGCATTTTAAGTAAGCCTGCAATATTCGATAACAATGTTATGGGCATTATGTGTAGCGAAAGAGTATTACCTAAATATATGCTCTATATGTTGGAGCATATAGATATATCAAGTTGGGCATCTTTAGCTAATCCCCCTTCAATATCACAGGAAGCTGTACTAAATCAAAAAATACCGTTACCTCCAATTGAAGTTCAAAAACAAATTGTTTCTGAATTGGATGGATATAAGCAAATGATTTTAGGTGCACAATCGATCATTAAAAATTACGTTCCTAAAATCAGTTGCGCTTGTGATGAATCAAAATCATTAGATGAAATAGCCATATTTAAGCCATCCAAAGATGAAATAAAGCATTTACCAAATGATACTTTAATTTCGTTTGTTCCTATGGCTGATTTAAATGTTTTTGATGTAAATTTTACACCCAAGGAAGAAAGAAAAATAGGAGATGTTTTATCTGGATTTACTTATTTCAAAAATGAAGATGTTTTGCTTGCTAAAATAACACCTTGCTTCGAGAATGGAAAGGCTGGAATTGCACGTAATTTAACTAACGAAATTGGTTTTGGTTCAACCGAGTATATTGTGATTCGAGCAAATACGGATATTGTTTACCCCGAATGGATTTTTTACCACATTAATACCATGGATTTTATTAACGCTGGTAAACCTTTTATGACAGGCACCGCGGGACAACAGCGGATAGATATTGATTATGTTAAACAATATCGTATTCCCGTTCCTGCTTTGGAGGAACAAAGAAAAATTCTTGATGAAATTCGGTATGAAAAATCTTTAGTAGAGCCATCAAAACAAGTGGTTAATGTATTTTCAGAAAAAATCAAATTGAGAATCAATGAGATATGGGGTGAGTAAAAATGTCGGACGTAGTTGATTATACAGAAGTACCGTATCTGCAAGAAATCTTAAGTTATCTTCCCATAGATCCTACTGATGAGGAGGATGTAATCAATTACATTAGAAACATCACCAATCTCGTTGCGGTTAACTACAAGTATGGTCAATATCAATTTGCTTATTTTGGAATTCATTTGCTGTATATGACTTATATCTATTGTTCTGCGTGGAAGATAAGCCAGATTGAACCAGATAGATACAAAGATGCTATAATATATGCAAGGTCATATTCAGGAAGAGAGAATGAGTTCAAAATTGATGAACCCGAATCTGTATTTGTTTATAGTTTAATGCCAGAAAGTGATATAGCTAAGATTTTCAAAATTATCGATTTAGACAATTCACAAATAACGAATGTGGGTGAATATGTCAAAACTCGTAATGAGATGGCACATGCTTCTGGAAAATTTGAGATTCCTAATGAAGCGAGCTTTGACACGAATGTACATAGCCTTTATATCTCTATAAAAAATATCCATAACAAAATGGATGCTTGTATTAGAAAATGGTATCGACAAGTTTTGCTGAGTTTTTGTGCAGGAGAATATGATGGCTATGATAATCCCAAAGACTTTATTTTTGAACAAATGATTCAATCATTCAAACTATCGATGAACGAATTACTTGTTTGTAATGAGATGAGTGTTAGTGGATTGATTACCGAACATCGTGGTTATGAGCGTAAACTAAGAGATTTCAAAAAAGCAGTTACTACATATTGTCAAGATATGGGTTATATTGTTTAAATCCTAAAAAAGCCGCCATCAAAGTGTGATTACAACACAAAGATAGCGGCTTTTTCTTTTTACGATGTATTGTACGACTTAAGCAAGCGTTACGAGATACCAAATTTGCTTTCTGAAAAATATAAAATTCTATAACAAAAAACACCACCTTAGATTTTCATCTAAGATGGCGTTTTTCTGTTCGTATCAGAGCGAAATCTTTACGGCGAAGCCGCCGCTAAAGAAGTAGGTGTTCGTCTGAGTAGCGTTTGGTGGAACCGACGGGAATTGAACCCGTGTCCGAAGACCGCTTAACACAACTTTCTCCGTAGGCAGTCAATCTATTAAATTTTCCTTATGGGACGCCGACAGACAGGCTTCTCCTCCGGTAGTCTTTTTATGCGTGACCGATACAAAGACAAAATCTCGGTTCACGTGCACTACTTATTTGACGCACGGCGGGGCTCGTAGTCCTTCCTCGCGGTACGGGCGGCATTATTAGGCCGCGGCACTGCCATTAGGCAGCCATAGCAACTTTATTGTTGTCGTTTATTGTTTAAGTTTGGACATTTTGACGCGATTATCCGGCGCGCTACGCTTATCATGCCTTGCTGCCCCCGTCGAAACCATTGCGGTCCCATAGGGGATTTACATATTAATTATATTATATTTTTCTCGTTTTGTCAATAACAATATATGTTAATTATTCGCAAGACTAAAAAACCTCACCCTGTTCGGATGAGGTTTTTCTTGGTGGAGACAAGTGGACTCGAACCACTGACCCCTTGCATGTCAAGCAAGTACTCTAACCAACTGAGCTATGCCTCCGTAATTTTTTTTGATGAAATACACTATATATTATACAGAAAAAATCAAATTTGTCAATAGAAATAATCAACTTAATTTAAATTATTGTTAATTTGCGGTATATGGAAAATCTTAACTATTGACTTTTATGTCGATAAATGGTATAATCTCACTAATATGTTAATATAGAGTAAGAGGGGAGCTATAATTTTGCAAAACCGAATTTTTTGCCGCTCGATTTCACTTACAATGTGTGTTGTGTTGCTTATTTGCTTTGTTTTTCCGTTTATAAGCTACGCATCCGATGCGGATTATTCTTATCTTGCGGCACCGTCGAAAACTACCGTTTATGCTGACGATTTTCTTGAAAGTGAGCTTGGGGTGGTGCTTTCCGATGCGGAAAAGAAATATCTTGAACTACAAAGCGGATTCGTTTTTTCATATAATTCAAACATTCCGACATCATATATAACGATTGATTATAACGAAACAAAAAAAGAGGCGGTGGTTACCGTTGCCGATTATGTTTATCTTGCCGAAAACGGAACAACCGTTATTTGGAAGCCTGTTTCGGTTACCGTCGGAGGCGAAAGCAAAAATATTACGGAAGGGAATTATACTGTTAAATTTACAGGAGTTGAGAGCGGAAGCGCAGACGTTAAGTATACAGCTGAATTTACCGTTACCAAAGAAAGTATAAACAGACTTCTTAACCTTGCGTACAACGATGCGCCGTTGCTTAAGACCATGATAGCCGAAAAGAAGCAGGAATATACGAAGCTTCATTCGGATTACCTCGCAAACTGCACGAAATACGAGAAATACCTTGCGGCACTTGCGGAATATGAGGGCCTTTATGCGCTTTACAGCGAATATCTGTCTCAAAAAAGAATATATGATGAGAAAAACGCAGAATATCTCAAATATCTTTCCGATTACAGTGATTACGAAAATGCAAAGAAAAAATACGACGAATATTTAATTGCACGCGAACAGTATTACGTTGATTACGCAAAGTACCTTGAATATCTTGAATACGCGAGCCAGCATCAATCTAAAATAGACGCATACGAGGCGTATTTGAAGAAAATCAATACCGTAAAGCTTCAGCTTAACATTATTAATAAAACAAAAACTCCCGTAACCGAGCTTAAACGAACGATTTATGACGCTATAATGGGTGATACGGTTACAAGCGTTGTTGCAAACAAGGCGCTGATTGCAAACGAACTTGTTGGCGTTTCGGGCGAAACGGTTGACAGAGCAGGCGTTGCTACAGAAAATCTGAGAGCATTGTTTACGGATTATTTTGCGCTTCCTTCAGATGAGCAAAAGTATAACTATTATATAACAAATTACGATAGCTTTAAAAATAATTTCTCCGAGCTTTTCAGAACACTTGACAAGCTATATCAAAATGATAAGGTAAGGGGAGTGCTTGTAGAGCAGGATAAGCAACAGAAGTATATCATTTTGCTTTCTCAGCTTTATTACATATCTCATGCGCTAACTGACGGACGGGTCGCTAAATACGACGGAGGTTATTATTCTTCGGATTATTCTATTTTTGTTGGCTATGACAAGAGTGGCAAGAAGATTGTCACCACACCGCTTAAAACGATAGGAAGCAATCTTTATATACCTGATTACGATAACGCGACTCCTCTGAATGACGGATATCCCACTCCGGTTGAGAAACCCGAGTTCACGGAAATGCAGGAGCCGACTATGCCTCAGAGAGTTCGATTGCCCATCGAACCCGACCCCGTGTCAAAACCTGTACCCCCAAAAACCGTGACAAAGCCTACTGAACCTACCGAGGTGAAGAAGCCTGGGAAAGAACCTCAACCATATGTTGCGCCGGATGAAGTTCAGGCTGTAATCTCGGCATATGACGGTGGAAAGCTTAAACCCAGAGAAGAGTATACGGGTGAAGATATAAAAATTTCACCCGAAATTGCCGTTTCGAAGAAAATCGTTGATCCGGAAAGTGTAACGGTTGTGTTTTATGATAAAGAATACAACAGCGCTTTGGCTCAGAACGAGCTTTATCGAGTAAGCATTGATAAGGGTACGTATGCCGATTATCTTGGCAAATATCCCGAAAAGCTTGAAGATTCCGAATATATTTATACTTTTTCCGGATGGACAGATAAGAGCGGTAACAAAGTAAATTTCAATGAGATTAATACCGATCTTTCCGTATATCCGAAATTTGATGCTGAAGAAAAAGAGTATAATGTAAAATGGGTTGTTGAAGGGAAGGAGCTTGACGATAATCCCGGAACTCCTAAAAAAGAACCTGTAAGAAATTTATGTTACGTCTTCACTCATTGGGAGAAAAGTGTTGATAAAGTCACCTCTGACGTGACTTACACCGCATGCTTTGAAGAAAGATTTATTGTCCCTCTTTCAAGTGGAGGCGCTGACATTTCGTTTGTTGACGGAAATTACGTTGTTAAAACAACAAGTTCAAGCAGCAAATTTGATATAAGCATGCTTGTTGAATGCGCTGCGGAGAAGGGCGGAATAATAATGGAAACCGCTAGAGGCCGTGTTTCGTTTTCGTATACCGAAACACTTGAACTCAAAAAATCGAATGCGCATACTCTTGAAATTGTTGTAAGGCAGAGAGATACTGGCGGATACAGATACGCTGTCAATCTTTACAAAGCTGATGAATCCAAAATATCGTATTCTTCAAGAGCAAACGTGAAGTTTGCGTGTGACATCGATGATATTACTCATCTTGTCCTCTACTATGAAGAAAACGGTGAAAAGAAGCTGATCAGAAACAGCGCAGACGGTGATAGTATTTCTTTTACTGCAAATACAGGAAAAATGTATTCTGCCAATATAGAGTACACTCTTAACCCCATTCCCCACGAAGGAGTTACTATCACAGTAGACAAGGTGTCCGCCGCTTTAAATGAAAAGGTGACTGTTACGGTTGTTGCCGAGCCGGGGGTTAAAGTTCACAAATTATATTACATCGATGAGGATAACGTAAAAAAGGAAATTGTCGACGGAAAATTCGACATGCCCGACAGTAATCTTCGTATAGGCGCCCAATATACTGTTGGAACTTATATTGTAATTTTCATGTCGGATGGAAAAACTTTAGCGACTTTTGAGTGTAAATACGGTGACACGGTTACCCCTCCGGAGAATCCAAAGAAGGCGCAGGACAGTAAATATACGTACACGTTTACGGGCTGGTCTCCCGAGATTTTACCTGTAACAGAGGATGCTGTGTATACCGCTGTTTATTTGAATACACCTATTACATATAACGGCGGAAGTACGCAGATGTCGCCATTCGTGTTAAAAATATTGGTTCTTGGAGCATCGCTCGGCGGTACGGTAGCTGTTGTCGTGCTTCCTGCGTCTGTCATGAGCGCGATTTTGCTTATTAAACGCAAAAATAAGTTCTTAAAATCCCCCAAAAAATAAATTAGAGGCATTCTATTTGCCAAAATAAACAAAAATTAACACGCATCTTTGTAGATTTTTTAGAATTCACACGGGTGCGTGTTTTTTTTATTAAAATCTGTTGACATTTTATAGATATAGTGCTATAATCTTTATATATTAATAATAAATAACTGTATTTTAGAAAGGTGCGGTATAAAATGAAAAAGACCCTAAGAAAAATCGTCACAATGTTGCTTGTCGTAACGATGATTTTCGGTGCAGCGTCTACTACTGTCGCGGCTGCATCCGATGCACTTGGAAGTGTTACCGATAAAGTCTCCGGTATACTCGACGGTTCTGCTCCTGACAGCGGTAGCGTGACTAACGGTTGGTGTGACATATCTTATGACGAAAACGGAGTGACGGTAGTTTTGACTCCAAGCATTGATGACATTAAGGGAATCAATGCGGAAGAGCTTAAGTCTGTGCTCTCTATAATTATAGATGCTGCGAAATCACTTGTTATTGATGAACTTAAGGATTCAATTCTTGGAAGTGACGATGCAGATGATGACGTTGACGTCGAGTCCGGCACTGACAAAAACAATATTTGGGAAAAGGCGTTCTCTGCTTACATTAAAAACGAGTATGGCAGTGACAGTTCTGAAAATTACATTGAGTTTTTGAAAGATATTTTAGCTGATGACTCTAACGTAAATCTTGATGCTTTTATTGATTATGCATGCAAGCTTCTAAAGTCTTCGGTTAATATCGGAATGATTAAGCTTGAGGAACTTCCTGCTTCAAGTGAAATTGAGACTAAAATAACCGAGCTTTTTGAGGATGAGCTTAACATCCGTCTTAATGAAGAGGCAACCCAATACATAAATGATTATGTTGCTTGGCTTGAAGGGGATGACTCGGTATCCATTGAGGCATCTGTTAAGGAGTTAATCGACACTCAGGTTAAGTCCTACATAAAGACCGAAATCAATGATTATCTCGGTAACAACTTCACTGTTCCCGGCACATCCTCCGATCCTGTTGACGGAATAATTGCCGATTACGTTGAGGACGAAATCGGAAATAACGTTGATTCATGGATTAGAAACTATGCTAACGAAGAACCTAATGATGCGGACGTCCAGACTCTCATGGACGAAATTATTTCCGCGTGGGTTGATCAAATAGCTCTTAACTACAAAGATTCAAATTTCACGAATCCAATTTACAGCGAATCGCTGAAAGCTGAAATCAACAATGTCGTTTTTGGTATGATTGATGATGCTCAAGCTCAGGCTGAAATTAGAAAATATTGGAATGATAACGGTAACGCCGAGCTTAACAAGATTATTCAAAATGATGCTGAATATAACAATCTTCTCACGAATGTAATTAATACCGCTAAAAACAATTATAAAGCTACAGTTTCCGATAAGATTAACGAGCAGATTGACGGGGATGCAGACATTGCGCTGACTCTTCGTGAAATTATAGCTGATCTTGATGCGACGGATAAAGCTAATTTTAAGGACGCCATTAACGCTAAGGCAACCGAAAAAATAAGCGACATTAAGGATGAAGCATTTGAAACTGTATTTGATAAAACAGAAACAGAAATAAAGGATAAGATCAAAACCGTATTTATCCCTCGTCTTACAGTTGAATATGAAGCGACCATAGAAGAGCTTATGAATAAGCCGGATAATGAATTCTCGGTCAGAGAAATCCTTTCTTACATACAGAGAATATCCCTTAACGGAAACGACGTATACGCTGACGGTTCAATTAAGGGCTCGGCAGTAAAGGCGCTTATCGCTGACCTTCCTCGCGTTGATGAGATTGCAAATATGGCTGATGCGGATATGTATCTTTCATATGACATTGAAGTTGTAACCGATTTTGGAGATATCGCGTTTAACGTAACTGCACGTCTTGGCGGCGGATATTCTTACGTGAGAAAGCTTGCTTCGTTTATTCAGGATCATGTTGATTTCTATAGAGCAGATGACGGAACAATTGTTTTCAATGTTAGAGTTCCTGAGCTTCTTGCAGAGATAATTCTCAAAGCTATTGCTTCTGACAGAATTCCGGATGCTGTAAAAGAACAGATATTCGGTGCGATTGATACAAGTCCTAACGAGATATTTTCACTTATAACTTCGTTAACTCTTGATGATTTGCTTCTTATATTTGATTATATAGATGTTGAAGCCATTCTTGATCATGAGCTTCTTTCTCGCTTTGAGAGACTTGACGGTCTTACCGAAGAACAGATTAAGAATAAGATTAAAGAATACGAGTCCTATTATAACAAGTTGATGGATTACGTTAAATCTATTTACAATAGCGGAATTCCTGATGCTGTTAAGGATATGACCATATTTGATCTTTATTGCGGCAACGGAGAGTTTGCATATTCAGGAACGAATACAATTCCAGTAGAAGCAATTCTTACAAGGATTCATGAAAAATACGGCGCGCTTATCGCATCCTTCTTCGATGTTTCTACAGTTACCGCATCGGTTGATTTTTCAATTGACTTTGCAGGTATTAATAAGATTGAATACGTAATTGACGGAGAGCTTTACTTGAGAGGATTTCTTCCGAGAGGAGCTAACATAGAGTTCTTTGCAGGAATAACCGATTATAACGGTGAAAGAATTTACGGTTGGGCAGATGCCGACGGTAAGGTATATACCGAAATGCCCAACGAAGATATAACTCTTCACGCAATACTTGCTACCGATATTCCCGACATTCCCGACATTCCTGACATTATTTGGGTGGACAGTGTTATTACTCCTTCCGTAGTTGAGAAAACTTATGATGGAGAATCAGTAGAGCTTAAGTTGAATTTTGCTGATGGCTATGTTATTCCCGAGGGCGCTGAGGTAATTTATCAGTGGATGAAGATTTCCGATGGCAGCGAAGAAGGGGAAGTGATTGAAAACTCCAAATCCGATACTATATATATAAAGAATGTAGCGGATAGCGGAAATTACGTTTGCATAGCAGCGATTGCTTTGGAAGAGGATGCGTATTTCGCTCTCTCGATTTCCGAAATTTGTACTGTAACAATAAATAAGGCAACGATTAACCTTTCGGATTACGAATGGAAGCAGGATGGCGATATATATGACGGAACTGAAAAGTCTATTTATCTTTATGATAATGATGGCAACAAGCTTACGTTTGGTATCAAATATCTTGTAAATAAAGATTATACGAACGTTGCAACGAACGCAGGCGTTTACGCAGCGGCAATCGAGGTTGTTGATGATAATTTCGTGCTCGTAGGTGTTCCCGAGCGTGAGTGGGAAATCAAGAAAGCAACTTACGATATGAGCGGTGTGAAGTTCGACGATGCTACTGTTAAGTATGACGGTCAGCCTCACAGTATCGTAATAGACGAATCAAAGCTTCCTGCCGGTGTAGAAGTAGAGTATAGCGGAAACGCTTATGTAGAACCCGGAACATATGAGATCACAGTAACGTTTATTGGATCTTCAAACTATGAAGATATTCCTCCAATGACGGCAACTCTTAAGATTCTCGGCTACAATAAAGCTCCGCAGAGCATAAAAGATTCGTCAGGAAAGTTAGTGGTTGAAATTGTTTCCGAAAACGGAATTCTTGAAACCTACAATCTTTCATTTAAGGATATAACAACAAATTACAGCTACCTTGAATCCGCTGATATATTCGGTGCTGGTAAAGTAGGTATTGTAGGCGGAGCTTATGATATACACTTTGCGGAGAATGGAGTTGAACAGCCCATTAACGACAAGTTTACGGTAAATCTTCTCATTCCCGCAGCAATCCGTAACTCAGAGAAAACTTTGATGGTGGTTCATATTGCCGACAACGGTGAAATTACCGATATGAAGGCAACGAGAGATGGCGACTATATGGTCTTTGAAACAACGCATTTCTCGGTATATGCAATTATAGAAGTAGATAATGCTCCCAAAGCTGCATCAGATGCTGATTTAACTTGGCTTTGGATTGTTCTTGCAATTCTTCTTGCTATTGTAATAGCAGTAGTAGTTATACTTCTTATTAACAAATTTAAGAATGGCAAAGATGCAGAGCCTGTTGCAGAAGCTGCAGAGGAAGCACC
>JAZSGJ010000053.1:0-5128 GCA_045532675.1 Eubacteriales bacterium
GAACAGACTTTATGTCAACGCGTTCTCCCTCAGTCACGCTATCGCGCGACAGCTCCCTCCCGGAGGGAGCCTTACACAAGTTTCATTTACGGAGGTGTTTCTTTGCCTATTTTCCCCGGGCGCCGAGGACGTCGTCCCCTACAAATTTTATTTTTCGTTGTGGTTTTGTTAAGTTACCCAATCCCTTTTCCTCAATCTTCACCAAAAAAGATGTTGTTCAGACATCTTTTTCCCGAGTTTAGTTTGGGGAGTCCAGGCCCCTTTTCAAAGGGGCTTGGTGGGGGGTCCAGCCACCTTTAAAAAGGTGGCTTGTCACTGCTCTCTCATTCTGACGGGCAGGAGCATGAAAAACTCTTCTACACCTTCATCCTCTCCCACAGGCTCTACATTAATACTTGCAAGCGAGGAGGTCATTGATATCTTGATCTTATCGGTGGAACAAGCGCGTATCGTATCCATAAGATAACGGTTATTAAATGCTATAAGCACGTTGTCTCCCTTATGCTCGGTCGAGATCTCGTCATAAGAAGAACCGTTTGTTGAAACAGCGGAGATCTTGAGCATATCGGGCTCAAATTCAAGCTTTACGTGACTTCTCATAGATCCCGCAATCTTTTCTTCGGTAATAAGAGAAGCTCTTTCAAGAGCACCGAGAAGCTCGTTGCGGTCAAGGAGTGTAGTTGTGGGGTGATTTGTCTGAATAATGCGGTCATAGTCGATATATTCACCCTCGATCAAACGAGAGAAGAACACGTATTCACCTATCTCAAACACGATATGTTTTCTCATTATATATACGCGCGTAACACTGTCTTCGTCATCGGACAGCATACGGCAAAGCTCATTTACCGTCTTTACGGGCAAAATAAACGCGTATCTTATATACTTATCTTCAGGATTTCCCGCCTTGATAGGCATATTGCGGATGCATTTTGCCAGCTTAAAGGAGTCGCAGGCTACCACCAGCAGCTCGTCGTCCTCAACGTGAACATAGCAGCCGTTAAGAACCTGTCTCTGATCGACCGTACCCATTGCATAGCTGATTTTTCTGAACATACGAAGCAAAGTGGACTGTTCAATAAAGAATCCCATCTGACTCTTGAGCGAGGGCACAGCGGGAAAATCCTCGCCTCTCAGAGCGTTCATCCTGAACTTGGATTTTCCATCGGTGATAATAACGCCCAGCTTTTCGTCGATAGTCATTTCTATTTCGTCGCCGTCAAGGACTTGGAGTGTCTGGAAGAATTTCTGAGCGTTGACCACGTTGAAACCTTCTTCTTCCACCTGAGCTTCCACGTTCGTTCTTATACCTTTTTCAAGGTCGTAAGTGGTAAAAATACATGTATCCGGCTCTCTTGCCTCGATAAGTATTCCCTCAACTGCGGGAACGGTGGATCTGTTTACGGCCGTTGCCATAAGAGGAGCGATTGATGATGCCAATTCTGTTCTCTTGAATCTGATTTTCATATTTATCTCCTTTTGAGATTTTCTCTGTTTTATTTTGAAATTTTTTTTATTTCTTCTCTCGCGCGAGAGAGAAAAGAAAGAATAGAAAGAATAATTAAATAGTTTTTGTTATAGGGGCTTGGGAAAGAGTGGAAAAGTCTTGGATGGCTTATTTTACAACGTCTTTCATTCTTTTTTTATATTGAAAAGTACCGGTAAAATCCACTGATAATTTAAGGAAAACTTTTGCAATTCAAAAATTCTTCGCTTTTATCTTCCGAAAATAATCGTCAAGAAGATTTTCAACTTTTTTTCCACACGTCCAAATCCCATTAACTTCATTTCGCTGTTGTGGAAAGAATTTTTCGGTCTTTGGTTTTCCATATTTTCCAAAGATTATTTTTCCAAAAGCAAAGTCATTTATTTAAATAGGTTTTCACTTCATTTACAACACCTTTTCCACAGTTTAAACGTAAAAAATTTATTTTACAAAATGATGTTGAAAATCGTGTGTAAAAGCTGTTAGAAACATCCAACCTCTTTTTCAATTTCAGAAATAACGTAAGAAAGCTGAGGATCGGATGCAAGCTTTTTCTGAATAGTTTCTATTGAGTAAAGTACGGTTGTATGATCTCGGTTAAATATTTTTCCTATTTTCTTTGTTGACATTTCGGTAATGTTACTTACAAGATAAATTGCTATATGGCGTATTCTCGTTATCTCCTTTGTGCGCTTGAGGCCCACAATATCCTCTCGTTTTACGCCGAATTTGTTATAAACCGATGCAAATATCTTATCTATTGTCACGCTGATAGGCTCTGAGTTACCGAAAATATCGGACAGCAGAGTTTTTACCGTCTCACGGGTTATCTTTACCTGTGAAAGGAAGGAAATAGCGCAGAGCTTATTTATCGCGCCCTCGATCTGTCGTATGTTAGATCTGAGATTTTCAGCCAAAAATTCAAGAACCTCATCTGTCAGCTCAAGATTTCCCTGCTCCGCCTTCTTTTTGATAATTGCTATTCTAAGCTCAAGATCGGGGGGCTGAATGTCTGCAAGCAGTCCCATTTCAAATCTGCTCTTTAGTCTCTGCTCCAGATTGTTTATCTCCTTTGGAGGACGGTCGGATGTAAGAATTATCTGCTTCGAGTTATTGTAAAGAGCATCGAAGGTGTGGAAAAACTCCTCCTGTGAGGAAACCTTTCCTGCAATAAACTGAATATCGTCGATCATAAGAAGGTCACACTTGCGGTATTCGTCCCTGAATTCCTTCATAGACTGCTTTGCAAGGCTGTCTATCATCTGGATGGTAAAATCCTCGCCCTTTATGTAGATGATCTTTGCGTTGGGATTTTCTTCTTTTATCTTGCTTGTGATAGCGTACATCAGATGGGTTTTTCCGATTCCGCTGGGGCCGTAGATAAACAGAGGATTATACTGCGATGCAGTTGCGCCGTTTTCTGCTCTTGCGGCAGTTTCGGCCACTGCCCAGCAGCAAGCACGGGCAAAGGTGTTTGAGGTTCCCTCAATGAAGTTGTCGAAGGTGTATTCGAAATTAACCACTGGCAGAGTTGAACCGTAAGAGCCTGCAGTCTTCTTTTCCGTTTGCTTTATTTCTTCTTTTTGCTCATGATCCTCTTCGGTTTTAGGAGCAAGGGGTATCGACGCATCATTTTTCGGTTTATAGACCACGTTTACCTTCAGATGAAAGCCCAGGACCCTTTCAAAGGCTTTTTCCATCATGTCAACGTATTTTTTTGCTATTATAGTATATTTGCTTTGCTGAGGAGAAGAAAAGGTGATTTCGTCTCCGGTGAATTCGGTAATTTCGATATCTCCAAACCAGAGATCACAGGTTGAGGGTGGCAAGGTATCGTTATCTATCATAGATTGCTTAACGTTTTCCCATATTTTAAGAATTTCGCCTGATGAAAAGTCCATTTTATCCTCCTGTTTTATATATGTAAAGTTAATTTTGCCTGCTATATATTAAATTATAACATATAATATTATATATTGCAAGGGATTTTTAAATTTTTTCCACACAAAAAGCTCTTCGTTTTAGTAAAAAAAATAATTTTAAAAAAATCTGCGGTTGACAGTTGACATTTTGTGGTCTATAATAAAAGATGTAAAAGTATTTCTTCACAGAAAAGGAGAATTTTTAAATGTTTGGACTTGGAAAAAAGAAGAAATTTGAGATAAGCATTGAAGGAATGTCCTGCAAGCATTGCTCCGAAAGAGTTGAAAAGCTGCTCAATGCGGTTCCGGGAGTTAAGGCAGTGGTCGATCTTGACAGCGCAAAGGCTGTGATAGAGGCATCTGCCAAGGTAAGCGTTGAGAAAATTAAAAAAGTTATTGAAGAGGCAGGCTTTAAGGCGGTAGATAAATGAGAAACAGGCAATTAGCCGACGTTCTTCGCCCTACGACTATTGATGAAATAGTTGGGCAGGAGCATCTTTTCGGGCCGAGGGGAACGGTGCGCCGTCTCCTTGAGCGGGGAAAGATAAATAACATGATATTTTTCGGACCTCCCGGCACGGGAAAGACCACGGCGGCGGGAATTATTGCCGCGCAGTCGGGTATGGTTTTCCACCGCCTCAACGCTACGACTGCGTCTCTTTCCGACGTAAAAGAAGTAGCAAATCAGACAAATAACGTATTCGGCTCGGGCGGTATTTTGCTCTATCTTGACGAGATACAGTATTTTAACCGCAAGCAGCAGCAATCCCTGCTCGAGTACATAGAGGACGGACGCATAACCCTTATTGCGTCAACTACCGAAAACCCCCATTTTTATGTATATGACGCTTTAATTTCAAGATCTTCGCTGTTTGAGTTCAGACCTGTTTCACCTCAGTCTTGCGTAAAAGCTCTGCGCCGCGCACTTGACTATCTGAACGCCGAGGACAGGAAAGAAAACCCCGAGGCGAAAGAAATTTCAGCTGCGGACGAGGTACTGTTGTTAGTATCAAAAATGGCAAAAGGTGACGTGCGCCGTTCTATAGGTCTGCTTGAAAGCGCGTACTATACAAGCGACGGTGAAATTACCGAAGAGGTTGTTAAAGAGCTTGACAGCGGCTTTGGAGAATACAGTGACGACGATCATTACGATCTGCTTTCCTGTCTGCAAAAATCCATTCGGGGATCCGACCCGGACGCTACCGCTTTTTACGTTGCGAAGCTCTGCGAGGCAGGGGAGCTTATTTCTCTTTGCCGCAGACTTCAAGTTATTGCCTCCGAGGATATCGGACTTGCTTATCCTCAGGCGGCGGTGGTGACCCGTTCTTGCTGCGAAAGTGCCAAGGAATTGGGCTTTCCCGAGGCTCGTATACCGCTTATCAACGCGGCTCTGCTTCTTGCAACGGCGCCTAAATCAAACTCCGCGTACAACGCCATAGCGGCGGCAACGGAAGATATTCACGCAGGTCGCGGACAGACTGTCCCCGTCCACCTGAGAAGCCCGCTGTTTAAGGGTTACAAATACCCACACGAGTACCCTAACCACTACGTAAAACAGCAATATCTGCCCGATGATATAAAGGACAACGTCTATTACCTCTACGGTCAAAATAAGACCGAGCAGGCAGCTCACGCTTACGCTGAATCTATCGGAAGCGCAAAGTATAAAAAGAGCTGAGAGCGGGGAGAGAGGGATGCACTTGGGGCTTTTTTC
The DNA here is from genome assembly GCA_045532675.1 of Eubacteriales bacterium. Taxonomy (GTDB): domain Bacteria; phylum Bacillota; class Clostridia; order Oscillospirales; family CAG-272; genus UBA1740. Next base: position 5,123 of record JAZSGJ010000053.1, read on the forward strand.
AAAAAG
>JAZSGJ010000033.1:0-13387 GCA_045532675.1 Eubacteriales bacterium
CCTTTTCAATTGCCATCGCAAGAAGGTCCTTAAGAAGTATTACGTTACCCGTTCTGGTTGCAAGCTTTTCGCCGTTAAGGCTCACGATTCCGTAAGGAACGTGAACAAGTTCATTTGCCCAATCATATCCCATAAGCTCAACTACCTTAAACCACTGTGCAAAATGAAGCGACTGTGCGGCACTTGTAACGTATATAGCCTTATCAAAATTGTATTCGCCCATACGGTATACCGCCGCGGCAATATCTCTCGTAGGATATAGTGTAGAGCCGTCGCGCTTAAGAATGAGGCAAACCGGCATATTCCATTTTTCAAGATTAACGATAGATGCTCCGTCATCTATTTCAAGAAGTCCCATATTACGAAGCTTCTCAACCTGCGCCGGCATTTTGTCGGTATAAAACGACTCGCCCTTATAGCTGTCGAACTCTATTCCGAGAAGCTTGTAGGTTTTCTGATATTCAAGAAGGCTGACGTCAACGAACCAGCGCCAGAGCTTAAGGTTTTCCTCGTCGCCGTGTTCGAGATTTGAAAACTCAGTACGCGATTTATCCGCAAGATCTGATTTCTTTGCTTTTGCGGCTTCTTCCTCGGAAAGTCCCGCAACGCTCGCATCCTCTTCATCCTTGATTGCATTATTAATTTTCACATAAAGCTTTACAAGCTCGTCAACTCCGCCCTCTTCGACCGTCTTTTTATCACCCCATAGCTTATACGCAACGATAAGCTTTCCGAACTGTGTTCCCCAGTCTCCGAGATAGTTTATACCTACGCAGGAATATCCAGCGAATTCATGAAGAAGCTTCAGAGAATGTCCTATAACCGTAGTTCCGAGGTGACCGATGTGGAATGGCTTTGCGACATTGGGCGAGGAATAATCAAGGACTACCGTCTTTCCCTCACCGCACATTGGCGATCCGTATTTTTCACCAAGCATAAAAATATCGGATACAACGCGGCGGGAAAACGCCTGAGTATTAATTTTAAAATTAAGATATCCGCTGAGCGATGATATCTCTGAAAACTCCTCACACGAAAGTCCGTCTCTGAGAAGCTCGGCTATTTGAATGGGTGAGCGTCTGAGCGTTTTTGAAAGTCGGAAGCAAGGAAGCGCTATATCTCCCATACTTTTATCCGGAGGATATTCAAGCATCCCGAATATCTCATCCTCCGAAAGAAGACCCTCTCCGAATTTTTCCTTTACCGCTAAGGAGAGAAGCTCCGCGGTCTTTTTCTTTAGTTTAAGCATTATATACCTCTTAAAGCGAATTTTTCATTTTCACATATTTCCCCTGTCCGACACTTCCGCGTACAAGCCTTGCCGGAATAAAAGTACTCATATTGAAGGAATGTGCAAGAGCCGACTCAACGCCCGAAACAAGATAAAATTCCCCATCCTCTTCAAAAACGGTTACCTCGGGAATCTCATTACCGGCATCAAGTCGCGCGGCAAAGAGCGCAACCTTTTCCGCATCAGCCTCGTCATCGGGGTAATAAAGTCTTTCGGGAGTAATGTAAGCTCCCTTTACAGTCTTATCTGCCCTCCATTTTTCGAACTCTGAAACAAGACACTCTGCAACCTCCTCGGGAGTTGCGTGCGAGGTGTCAATAATAAGAGAGTAATTCATAAGATCCTTTATGTCCACTCCGTACTGAGTCATGTATCTTTTCTTCTCGCTTTCACGGCGCGCCTTAGTCTCCTTGACCGTTTCTTCAAGCGTTGCCGCATGCTCTCCCACGCGGTTATCGTTCATTATCCGAATCGCGCTCGTTTCGGGGTCAACAGAAAGATAAACCTTAAACGTTCCCTCTGTAAAATGCCATGCCATTCTTGAATCTATAACCAAAAGCTTGTCCACCGACGAAAGCGCTTTAAGTCCGTCGTCTATCTCATGATCAATCTCGGGATTCGTCTCCATATACACGTTAAGCTCAACGACGCTCATTCCATGCTTTTCTGCTATTGAGCGCACGATAGCGCCGGTAGAATAATATTCCGCTCCAAGCCTCTCTATAAGAATTTTGGATACCGTGCTTTTACCGCTTCCAAGATCGCCGGCAAGTGAAATCTTGTCCTGCATACTTAAGTAATTCTCCTAAAATATTTATTAACTATATTATTATATACTATAATTTCCTGCTTGTCAAGAACCGAGCGCGACTTTTCAGCGAATATGCAATATTTTGGTAAAATTATTTTTTCGTGAATAAAACTCCGACTTTATGAGAGAATACCAATAGAACACAAAAGGAAAGGACACAGAAAGTGGAAAAGAAATTCAAATTCAGTGATAATCCCACGGTAGCCAAGGGTGTGTACGGTGCTGTTATAGCTCTTCTTTGCATCACGGCAATTATAGTAGGAATTATCGCGGCAAACAACAGAAAAAAGGATACTCCGGGCGATAATCAGAATCCCCCGGTAGTTGACGGAAACGAAAACGGAGATAACGGAAACACCGACGGTGGCGAGGACAATCCCGGCGACTCTTCGGACGCCGTAACATTCATTTCTCCCGTGTCGGGTAAGGTAATTAAACACCACAGCATCGACGTTCCCGTTTATTCAACAACTCTTGAGGAATGGCGTATTCATACAGGAATAGACGTTTCGGTTACAGAGGGCGCTGATGTCTTCGCGGCAGCCGCAGGTAATGTAAGCCGAGTTTATTCCGATCCCCTTCTCGGTAAAACGGTTGAAATAACTCATAAGGACGGAAGCAAATCCCTTTATTCCAACCTCTCCGCAGACGGTCTTGTCGCGGTAGGCAAGGAAGTGACGGGCGGAGAAAAGATCGGTGTTGTCGGTGACAGCGCAATATCCGAAATAGCAGACGAGGCGCATCTTCACTTTGAAATACTTGTGAACGGCGCATCAGTAGATCCCCTCGACTATATGACAGAAGAATCAAAACAGGTTTCGCTCGGAATTACCGACGAAAACGAAGCGGCATAAAAACTCTCCCGCACGGTTGCGGTTATCCTTTTTGGATTATCATTACCGTGTGGGAGATATTTTTGCGTTATACACTTGATTTTTTTATTGTGATGTGGTAAAATTATTTTATATACTTTCTACGGAGACGAAAAATGACAAATATTGCAATTTTAGGTTTTGGTGTCGTTGGCGGCGGTGTTGCCGATCTGATAGTCAAAAATTCAGCCGAGGTAACAAAGCTCGGCGGCGACAGTATAAATATCAAATACATTCTTGATTTAAGAGATTTCCCCGATTCCCCCTTTGCCGACAGGGTGGTACACGATTTTAATATAATTCTGAACGACGAATCTATATCAACGGTTATAGAGGTTATGGGCGGCTCCCACCCCGCTTACGAGTTTACCGTAGCGGCTCTCGGAGCGAAGAAAAATGTTATAACCTCAAACAAGGAAGTCGTTGCTAATTTCGGTGAAGAGTTTTTAAGGCTGGCGAAGGAAAACGGAGTCGCCTACCGTTTTGAAGCGGCTGTGGGCGGCGGTATCCCGGTTATATCTCCCATGATATCCTGCATCGGTCAAAACAAGATACGCGAGGTAAGAGGTATCCTAAACGGAACTACCAATTATATACTCACTAAAATGTTCACATTCGGTGACAGCTTTGAATCCGCACTCAAGGATGCACAGGAAAAGGGATATGCGGAGAGGAATCCCGATGCTGATATCCTCGGAACAGACGCTTGCAGAAAAATCGCAATTCTTTCAGCCCTTGCGACAGGCAAGCTCGTACCTACCGACAGTATTCATACGGAAGGAATTACAGGCATTCGAAAAGAGGATGTTGCATGCGCCGAAAAAATAGGCTGCAAAATCAAGCTTCTGGGAAGATGCATAGCAACCGACACCGTACCGTATATTTTCGTTGCTCCGTTTATGCTCAGTCCCGACTCCGCTCTTTCCGGAGTTTCGGGTGTATATAATGCGGTTGAAGTCGTAGGTGAGCCTCTCGGAAACGTAATGTTTTACGGAAAAGGAGCAGGTGCGGGAGCTACCGCATCCGCTGTTGTCGGTGATCTTATGCAGGTTATGCGTATAGGCGGCGCAGGTGATCCCACGTTTGAAAAGACCGACTCCGTAAATAATTTTGACACGTTTAAGTCAAGACGCTACTTTGCGTTTGATAAGGATGCGAAGGATGCTGTAGTAAAAGCTTTCGGTTGCGTTGATTTTATCAAAAGCAGCGAGTGCGCATTCATCACTTCCGAGATAAGTGAAAAGGAAGCAAAAGATTTGACTGATAAGGTAACGTCATCGGGACACACTCTTCTTTCTTCTATCAGACTTCTTTAATAAACCGTTTTCTTCCGAGAGGATGACAATCCTCTCGGAATTTTTTATAAGCACCGAAACAGTAAGCAAACTCATAAGAAAAAGAATAACGTCGGTGACTCTTATAAGAGCTCCCTCGGAAATAATAAACCCAATGAAAGAAAACGTAACAAAGAGAGCCGTAAATGCTTTCAACCCCTTATCCCCAAGAAGATATTTAAGGCACTCGCATCCGTAATAATACCAGCATATAACCGTTGAATACGCAAAGGCAAACACAAGCAGAATTACAACGAATTCTCCACCGCTGCCGAGGGATGAACGCACAGCAGATAAAACTATCTCCATTCCATCCGCACCGGACAGCGTCCCGTCTGACGAAGCAAGCACCGCAAGTCCGGTAAGAATACATAAAAGCGATGTATCGAAAAACACCTCACACATACCGAGAAGACCAACGTCAGACGGAGTCAAGCTGCTCTGACGTGTCTGTGCCATTGCGGATGTTCCGGCCCCGGCTTCATTTGAAAGAAGACCTCTGGAATACCCCTCCCTAAGTGATTTTGATATCAAAAAACCCGACACGCCCCCTGTAACACTTCTGAAATTGAAGGCATCCGAAACGATACTTGACATAACTGACGTCATTGCTTTTGCATTTGCCATTATTATTGTAAGACAGATAATTATGTAAATAATTGTTGCTATAGGTATAATAACAGATGTTGCACCCTCAATATTTTTTGCTCCGCCTAAAATGACCGCTGTACAAAGAAAAGCAAATATCAGCGCGATAATTATCGGACTTACTTTTACTATGTTGCTCATTGCGCTTACAGCACTTCTTGACTGTAGCGCGGAGCCCATAGACAAGGATAGAAGTAGGCATAAAAATGCGTACGAAGCACCTAAAAATTTGCCGCATTTTTTAAATGAAGATGAAAGAACGTACATCATTCCGCCATGCCCACAGACAAGCTTATCTGCTGCAAGCGATGATTCTGCAAACTTTATCACAGAAGCAAAAATTCCCGAAACAAATATCCAGAAAAGACTCCCCGCTCCGCCAATGGAAATACCGTAGGACACGCCTACTATATTACCAACTCCCAGAGTTCCCGCAAGTGCGAGAGCGAGTGATTTCCCCGACCTTTTATCCTTGAACGTGTTTTTTATTTTTTTCGCTACCATTATTGGGTGCGCAATAAAGAAAAACCTTAATTTTATAAGAAAAAAAACTCCCGCAAACGTTATTATTAACGGAAGTAAATCCGTGACCGACATAAAAAATCCTCCGCTTAAAGGTATGCGGAGGATTTTCATTTAATTCTAAATAAAATTGGGAATCAATCTGTAAATCGCGTATCCGAGAACGCCAAGAAGCACAATAGCACTGACCCAGTTTATTATCTTGTCAATTTTTTTATTTCTTTCAGCTTCCTTTCGGTCAAGCTCCTTATCCTCTTCGGTTTCCCTAAGCTCCTCGGGAATATCCTGCTCACCGTCGGAATCCCCGTTTTTTTCAGCCGAAAAATCATAAGTGCCCTCTTGAATCTTTTTTGCACGTTCCGATGCCTCTTCCATGATTTCACCAACAGCGCTTAACGTGAGCTTATCGGTCTGATCTGCAAGTGTCATTTTTTTGCTTATTCTGTCCATAGCCGCCTTTATGGCTTCTATATTACTTGCACCGGTTGCCTCGGCAAAATCTCCATCGCACTCCTCACAGATATATTTAGGATTTCCGAACCCGCCTATAGTAAGTATAGCCGCTGTTTCGGAGTCCACTTTTTTATTACATACAGAACAAAGTTTTTCCATTGAGTCTCCATTTCGCCGTCATGTCGGCATTTAACTATTTATTTCCTCTGAGCGCCTCTCGATATTCCTTGATATATTCATCGCGCAGTTGCTTTTGCTCCTGCTTTTCAGCTTCGGTAAGATCTCGGCTCTTTGAAATTCTGGCAAGCTCGTTAATTCTGTCAACTTTAATTTTCTCCACTTTTCTTCTCCTTAACACTATAAAGCTTTGCAAGACCGCCCTCAGATGTCTCTCTGTATAGATGGGAGAGGTCCTTGCCCGTTTCATACATTGTTTTTATAACGAGGTCGAGCGATATTTTTCTTGAGCCCGAAAGGAAATTCGCAAGGCTCATTGCATTTATCGCACGCATAGCCGCGACCGCGTTGCGTTCAATACACGGAATCTGAACGAGTCCGCATATAGGGTCGCAGGTAAGACCGAGATGATGCTCAAAGGCAATCTCCGCCGCGTATTCAATCTGATCAATTCCCATTTCAAAGAGCTCACAAAGTGCCGCAGAAGCCATGGAGCACGCAGTTCCTATCTCCGCTTGGCATCCGCACTCTGCTCCGCTTATTGAAGCATTCGTTTTTACAAGATTTCCGATAAGTCCCGCAACGGCGAGAGCGTTATATACCTGTTTATCTGAAAATCCGTGCTTATCCTGCATATATTTCAAAACAGACGGCAAAACGGCGCACGCTCCGCAGGTGGGGGCGGTCACGATAGTTCCGTTATCGGCATTCTGCTCGCTCACCGCGTATGCGTATGAGCAAACAAGCCTGTTTTCACGTGTTACCTGACTCTCATCTATATGACGCTGATTATAAAGATACTGCGCCTTTCTTTCCACCGAAAGTCCTCCGGGGAGTATTCCCGAGGTAGTAAGTCCCTCATGAATAGAGTGTGTCATTGCCTGCCACACCTTGTCAAGAAAGTTATATATTTCCTTTCCTTCGCGCATTACTACGTAATCAGACAGCCTTATTCCCTCTTTTTTGCAATAAGCGGATATTTCAGCGAATGTGGTTTCGGGATAAACGTTTTCTAAATATAATCCGTCTCTTCCGATAATTTTTATATCCCCCCCGCCAACACTCAGAACACGCATTGCCTCGCTACGCACACCGCCCTTTATTGCGCGGATATCCATAGTATTCTCATGCGGAATATCTCTGTCTGCGGAATTGAAGATTATGTCCACGGGAGTATCGCCGCACATGCTTTTTATTGCGATGTCTGTTCCGTGTCCGCGTCCCGTATCAGAAAGCGAACCGTAAAGTGTGACCTCGTATGAATCGGCATCGGGATTTTCATAAACAAATATTCCCATAGCCTTTGCAGGACCCATAGTGTGTGAGCTTGAAGGCCCTTTTCCTATTTTATAAATATCCTTAATTGATTTCATAATTACGTCTCCGAAGAACTGTTGTATAAATATTTTATCACAAAACTAAATATTAATCAATAGAGTTTTTAATCATTACCAAAATTCTTTTGGATACTATATACGCAAGAATTATTTTTATTATGTCGGGGATGACAAACGGTACAATTGTAACGATAAGAATATAAACAAAGCGCTCCCCGCCGTCAAGATAAACGAAAGCATACCACAAAGAACCGGACAAATAAAGCGCAGTAAGCGAAACACCCGAAGCGACAGCGGCAAAAAAGCGTCGCTTTGGAAGCACTGATGACAGTGCAAGGTAAACGAGAGATAAAACTATAAACCCGAATATATATCCGCCCGTCGCATCAAAAAGACGCGATATTCCACCCGTAAATCCCGAAAAAACGGGAAGCCCAAGAGCGCCTATGGAAATATATAACAAAACCGAAACAAGTCCGCGCCTTCCACCGAGAGTAAAAAGCGCAAGGTAGACGCCGAAAAGCTGAAGCGTTATCGGAATTGCGAAAGGTATGGAAATAAACGAGCATACGCATATCAAAGCGCTGAAAAGCGATATTGCCGCAATTGAATATAAATCTGTTTTCTTGCTTTTGCTCATATTTTTCTCCTTTCGTTTGTTGTACCGTATAATTTTAACACATTTTTTTAGATTTGGCAATCGGGTATTGAAAAATAATAATATTTGTTTTATAATAAAATTGACACAAATAAACGAATGGAGCAAAAAATGAAAAAAATAAGTCTTAACTACAAAAAACTTCTGATATCAATAGGTATCGGACTTGCAATTTCATTTATACTGTATTATTTCTTACTTCCCCCGCTCAATCCCCACTCGGTCGGATTCTGGTTTTATCTTACCGCAGTGATTCTTTCATTCACTTTCCCATACCTCGGTTTTAAAGTAGTAACCGTCAATGTCAGAAACAAGACAACAGGCGCCTATGTAAAATCTTTTAAAATAGAGCCTTCATACCGAGGCAAAGCAAAATACTTTATTATAAGCGCCATACTTCTTCCCATCGTGGTTGCAATATTGGGAGGCATCTTCTCCTCCACCCTCTTTTTTGCAAAGAAATACGCTTCTGTAATAACCGTTGAAGAGGCAGTCTTTAAGGATGATATGCCCGAAACTACCGAGATAACAAATATCGCTCTTATGGACAGCGCTTCCGCAACAATGCTTGGAAACCGTGAGCTTGGGGCGCTCTCACACGTCGTCTCTCAATATGATGTCGGAGCAAATTACACTCAGATAAATTATCAGGGCAAGCCCAAAAAGGTCGCAAACCTCGAATACGACGGTTTTTTCAAATGGATAAACAACAACAAAAACGGTATACCCGGCATGGTAATGGTCGATCCGGTAAAAAGCGATGCAGACTATCTTGAATTTTCAAATCCTATGTATTATGCCGAAAGCGCGTTTTTCAATCAGGACCTAAAAAGAAAGCTCCGCTTCTCATACCCCACTAAAATATTTGAATCTATAAGCTTTGAAATAGACGACGAGGGAAAGCCCTATTACATAGTTTCCTGCGCTACGGCAAGGGTTTCTCTTTTTGGCGCAATGGACGTAAACGAAGTAATAATATTTGATCCCTCAACCGGCGACAGTAAGCTGTATGCCGTAAAGGACGCTCCCTCTTGGATTGATATTGTTTACACGGGTAACCTCGCGAGTGAAAAATACAACTGGCAAGGCAAACTTTCCGGTGGATTTATTAACAGCATTATAGGCAATAAGGGATGTAAACAAACCACAGACGATTTCGGTTATATTGCCCGCGGGGACGACGTTTGGTACTTCACCGGAGTGACCTCTGTTTCGGGTGACAAATCGAACATAGGCTTTATACTTTCAAACGCGCGCACAGGTGAATATAAATTCTATCCCGTAATAGGAGCTGAGGAGCATTCCGCAATGGCAGCCGCAGAGGGTGAGGTTCAAGAAAAGGGTTACGTAGCTTCATTCCCTTCCCTCGTTAACATCTCCGGTCAGGCAACCTATATTATGGTACTTAAAGACGCCGCCGGTCTTGTCAAGCTTTACGCTCTCGTAAATGTAGAAAACTACAGCATCGTTGCAACAGGTTCTACGCAAACCGAAGCTATGAGCTCATATAAAAAGCTCTTAAAGCAGAGTAATATAACTACCGGTGACGAAGACACAGAAAAGTCAATAACCGTTGAAAACGTAAGAATAGCTATGGTTGCGGACGTTGCCACCGTTTATATCACAGATAGCGAAGGCGACGTTTACAAGGGTTATCTTGAAGCTGACGAGGAGCTTATCCTTGTAAGAATAGGAGATAAACTCAATATTAAATATACCGTAAGCGAGCATGAGCGAATATACGTTATTTCCTCATGGAGCTTTGAGAATAATTAATTTAACTTTAATAAGAAACGCAGAGGGTGTCTCAAATGCAAAATTTGAGACACCCTCTAAAATTTTGATAGGGGATAGGCATATTTAAGTAAAAAGCGTCGTTTCTCAAGGTGTGAGACGTACAAATTTTTTGGACTTTTTCGGTTTTACTAAATGTGACAGTCCCTGTAGCTTTTCTTTATACATATCTTTCAAATCCAAGAAAACGCGTTCCCTGAAACGTAAGCATTCCTTCGTCGCCCTCAGCTATCATTCCGTAAACCGAGCCGAAAACAGAAAGCTCCGTTCTCTCTCCTCCGTCGAGCTCAAAGGTCACGTAATAACACGTCGAAGCATGGCGTCTGCCAAACACGTGAGCACGCTTTGATACCGCTTTTGCGCTTACGGTCACCTTAGGCAAGGCATCGTTTATCTTATTATTCTTTGCAATACGTACGAATGTAAATATTATAGTTCCGAAAACGAATATGGAACCAAGCACAATCATAATCATTGTAATAATAAAAAGAGCAGTCATAAAAATCTCCTTATGATTTAATTTTGGTTTCAAGCAATTCTATTATAAGAAGCAAGTTTCTCATAATATGAAACGGATCTTTTACAGGAAGCGCGACAACTCTGTTTTCAGGTGCGCCGTCTCTTGCGCGAATCTGAATCCACTCGCCCCTCTCGTTTTCTCTGTTCGGGAATGTTTTAAACGTGTATTCCTTTACTCTCGGATACCACTCGGCAATTTCGGGATCATCACCGAAAAGAAGAGTTGAATAAAGCGATTCCGAATGAACCCACAAAAGCTTGCTTCCGTTATCCTCGGAGGTTTTCTTAACCATAGGCTCACTTGGAGCAGGTACTGTGCCAAAAGGTTCCACGTCCGTCATATCGGCAAAAAGCCTTATGCCCGAAAACTCGCTGTCCCAACCGAGCTTTAATGCGTTTTAAAGCACCTGTTTTGTCTTTTCATACCGCCCCGTGTCAGAAAATATCTTCCATTCGGTTTCCATAAACCAGCAGTCCTCGATAGTATGTCCGGGGTTTATATACCGCCCTATCCGGCTCTCAAAATCAAACGTTCCGTCTGTGCGCACCACTTCGTGCAGAATAAAGTTTTCATCGGTAAAGCTGTCAAGAGCATCCCTTGCGTAAGCGTATGCCTGCTCTGATATAACGTTTGCCTCGGGATGTCTTAAATCGTCCATTGCGTCGGCGAGAGTTCTCGCTGTATTCGTCTATACCGTGAGTCCGGTATCCCATCGGAACGGGATACGGGTCTGTTCTGAAGTTGTCGCTTTCAACGCGCTCTCTCGTATGAAGATAAAGATCAAGCGAGAATGCAAGCGCATCGTAATCCTTCTTATAGGAAGCATATTCAGCCATGCCGAGTATAACGAAGCAGTCAGCGTAAAAGCTTGCGTCGTACACTCCGCCGGAAAGCTTTATATTACCCTCTCTGTCGGTCAAAAAACGCAGTTTCCGTTCTTAAGTCTTGCATTCTCCGTAAGAAATTCCGCTGTCTTATCTGCAAGCCTTGCAAGCGCTTCAAGTCTTTCCTCGCTTATTTCGTTATGCTTAAGTATTCTCGAAATGACCCATAGCATGCGCCCTTGGCTCCATATATACTTATCCTCCGAAAGAAGCTTATCTCCGCTGTTTGAAAAGCAGGTGAATACGCCCCCGCACTCATAATCGGGAGAATACTTTTCCCAGGAGGGTAAAACGTCCTCATAAAGAACTTTTTTATAAAATTCAAGCTCGCTTTTATAGTCTGTCATTTTACTACCTCAACCTCACGGATGCCGTATTTTTTAAATAAATTCACCGCTTCCTCGGTAATTTCCTCACCGCTGACAGCAATAGGAATAGCAGGCGGACAGGATACGGCGGGAGATGCGGAAATTCTCCCTATCGCGCAATCAATAGGTACATTCTCTTTTTTTGAAAAAACTGCCTCGCGTATAGACGTGTGTCTCACACCGCGGACAATGGGTAAAACACACTCCTTTAAAGCCTCTTTTTTAGGAAGACTTAACAGCGCCGCCTCAAGCCTTTCAAAATCCGTATCTGTGTTCTCGGGTGTTATCATAAACACGGTGTATTCACCGTCAAAAAATTCAATTTCTATGTTTTTATCTCTGAGAATTCGCGCTACATCATATCCTGTATATCCGAACCTTGAAATTTTAATAACAAGCTTAAGCGGCTCACTCTCCAAAATCTCAAAACCTGCGCCACGAAGCCCATCTTTCAGCGAATTCGTTTTTGCTACCGTAGCGGAAAGTCTTTCGGCATAACCGGCTGAAAGATATTTGTTGCAAAGGTCAAGCGACTCGAGAATAAGATAAGAGGGACTTGTAGATGCAAAAACCGAAAGCATACTCCGCGCTTGGTCGATGTAATCGGCATTTGCGTTTTTCGATATATGAAAATATGCTCCGCCGGTAAGCGTCGGAAGCGTTTTGTGCGAGGAATCACAGCACATATCCGCGCCTAGCGATATAGGATGCATCGACGGTGAAAGAAAACGCAAGTAAGCTCCGTGCGCGTTATCCACAAGAAGCGGAATCCCGTGATCTTTGCAAACCTTTGATATCCCGTTGATATCGGCAATATTTCCAAGATAGTCAGGCGATGTAAGATATATAGCCGACGGCTTCGCGTTTTCACGCAATGCGCATTCGACGTCCTCTGCCGAAATTTTTGCCGAGCACAGATGGTCAGCTTCACTTGAGTAAAGCCAGATAACGTCAATATCAAGAAGCGCACATGCGTAGATAAAGGATTTGTGCGCATTTCTTGCCGCAAAAACCACAGGACGTATCCCTTTTTGCGTACCCACAGTAACAAGCGCAAGCATAGCCTTTATAGCAAGAGTCGAGCCCTCTGCAGAATAATATGTATGCGCACTTCCAAAGAGGCGTGTCGCGTTATTTTCGCTTTCCTCGATTATTCCGTCCGCGCTGTAGAGCGTGTCAGCTCCGGTAATTTCGGTTATATCGTACGCCTCGCACCCAAGAAAGCTTTTGCCTTTATGCCCCGGCATATGAAAGCGCGACGGTGCTCTTTCTATATATTCCTTTACAAAATCGTAAATAGGAGTTCTCATGACTCTTCCGCTTCGGCAACCTGTATCATTACGGCGCATTCGATTCTCTTTTTGAAAAGCTCGCATCCGTATTTATATATACCGTTGATGCTTCCGGTTGCGTGATAAGCGTTTGCCGCGCATCCGCCGGAACAGTAGAGCTTAGCCCAGCAATCCTTGCACTCTTCCCTTGCGTATGCGTTGCAGGAGCGGAATTCGTCCTGCACTTTTGTATTCTTTATTCCGTCCCATATATTTCCGAGACTGTATTTCTCATCTCCCACTAACTGATGGCAGGGATAAAGCTCTCCCCACGGAGTTACGGACACGTATTCGGTGCCAGAACCGCATCCGGTTATACGCTTATAAATGCACGGACCGTTTTTAAGGTCAAGCATATAGTGATAGAAGGTAAAGAAGACGGATCGT
>JAZSGJ010000108.1:0-46152 GCA_045532675.1 Eubacteriales bacterium
GTGAGCCAAGGAGTTGTAAAAGTTTATTGTCTCCCTAAGCCCGCTTGGCCTCCGACTTTACCGCTTTCTTGACGGAAGCGGAACGTTCGGAAAAAAGCGCAAATCGGCGATAGACACGCTGTCAGCCGAGATAATTCTTCAAAATTACATTGACCGCGAAAGGAAAGGCTGAAATCATGGAAGAAACAAAAAAGAAAAGCGGCTTCAGAGGCTTTCTTGAAGCGCGCGGAGTAACTCTTTCGCCGAAACTTTATTTCGTCGACGCGATGAGCGCTATGGCTCTCGGACTTTTTGCGTCTCTGCTTATGGGAACGATTTTCGGTACCGTTGCAAAATACATACCCGAGGGGAACGTTATACGCGAGTTTTTCGACCTGCTCGCAGGGGCGGGCGGAGCAACCGGCGCTGTTATCGGAATTGCAATTGCTTACGCACTGAAAGCCCCTATGCTCGTTATGCTTTCTGCAGGTGTTGTCGGCATGTTTGGCAACGCGTTTGGAGCGGAGATTATGTTTGAGGGTGCGATGAAATCCGTAACTGCCGGACCGCTCGGAGCGTTCGTTTGCGTTCTTGTTGCGGTTGAGGTCGGAAAGCTTGTCTCCAAGGCAACCAAGGTCGATATTCTCGTAACTCCCGCAGTAACTCTCGGCACGGGTGCCATCGTTGCTATGCTTTTGTGTCCCGTTATCGCTTACGCTATGTATTGGCTCGGTTACTTTATAAACTATACAACCACGATTTTGCCATTCCTTATGGGAATTATTATTTCGGTTGTTGTGGGTATAATTCTTACCCTTCCGATAAGCTCTGCCGCGATATGCGCCATGATTGGCATAACCGATCTTGCCGGGGGCGCGGCTGTTGCGGGCTGCTGTGCGCAGATGGTGGGCTTTGCCGTTATCTCCTTCCGTGAAAACAAATGGGGAGGTGTCGTTGCTCAGGGAATAGGAACGTCAATGCTTCAGATGGGCAATATCGTAAAAAATCCGCTTATATGGATTCCCGCAACGCTTGCTTCTGCTATAACCGGTCCTATATCCACCTGTCTTTTCAAGCTTGAATGCACCGGAGTTTCCGCCGGTATGGGAACCTGCGGTCTCGTAGGTCCTATCGGAATTTTCAGCGATATGGGATTCACACTGACCTCAGTTATCGGAGTCCTTCTTGTATGTGTCATTTTGCCTGCGATTTTATCCTTGATATTCTCGGAAATTATGAGAAAGCTCGGTTGGATACGCGAGGGAGATATGAAGCTTGGCCTTTGATTTTGACAAACTGTTGCTGAAAGGAAAATGCTATGTCTAATTTTAATAATACTTTGCTCTGTGATTTCTATGAGCTGACTATGGCTAACGGCTATTTTGAACTTGGAAAGGGAGACGAGATTGCTTATTTCGACGTATTCTTTCGCAAGGTGCCCGACGGCGGCGGATTCGCTATTGCCGCGGGACTTGAGCAGGTTATAGAATATATCAAAACTCTTAAATTTACCGATGAAGATATATCCTTTCTCAGTGAGAAAAATATTTTCTCGGAAGGATTTCTTAACTACCTTAAGGACTTCCGTTTTACGGGAGATATATACGCAGTTCCCGAGGGAACTCCCGTTTTTCCCGGCGAGCCGCTTATGACGGTGCGCGCGCCTTCTATTGAAGCGCAGTTTATCGAGACGTTTTTGCTTCTTTCACTTAACCATCAGTCGCTTATCGCAACGAAAGCAAACAGGGTTGTTAGAGCCGCAGACGGCAGACCCGTGGCAGAATTCGGCTCTCGCCGCGCGCAAGGCGCTGACGGAGCGATACTCGGCGCAAGAGCCGCTTATATCGGCGGATGCGCGGCTACGGCATGCACAATCTCGGACAGGGATTACGCAATTCCTGCGACGGGAACTATGGCTCATTCCTGGGTGCAGATGTTTGATACGGAGTACGACGCTTTCGTTTCGTACTGCAAAATGTATCCGAACAACGCAACCCTTCTCGTTGATACCTACGACGTTCTTAAAAGCGGAGTTCCGAACGCTATCCGCGCGTTTAAAGAGATTCTTTTGCCCCTCGGAATTACAAGGTGCGGAATAAGACTTGATTCGGGAGATATAACCTATCTTTCCAAAAAGGCAAGAAAAATGCTTGACGATGCAGGGCTTACCGAGTGCAAGATTGTAGTTTCAAATTCTCTTGACGAAAATATAATCCGCGATATAATCCATCAGGGAGCAAAAATCGATTCCTTCGGTGTCGGCGAGCGTCTTATAACAGCGAAATCACAGCCGGTGTTTGGCGGTGTGTATAAGCTTGTCGCAAAGGAAGAGGGGGGAGAGGTAATTCCCAAAATCAAGATATCCGAAAATCCCGAGAAGATAACTAACCCTCATTTCAAAAAGGTTTACAGAATATACGATAACGAAACGGGAAAGGCGTCTGCCGACCTGCTCTGCGTATATGACGAGGAAATTGATACGGATAAGCCGCTTGAGATATTTGACCCGATTGAAACCTGGAAGAAAAAGGAGTTTACGAATTATACTCTGCGTGAGCTTTTAGTTCCGATTTTCAAGGACGGTGAGTGTGTCTATAAAACTCCGCATATATCTGAAATTCAGAGGTATTGCAAGGAGCAGATTGAGACGCTGTGGGACGAGGTTAAAAGATTTGAAAACCCGCATAAATATTACGTTGACCTTTCCGAGAAACTTTGGAATATAAAAATGTCGCTTCTTAAAAACGGCGGAAAGAAAAATAGTTAAGCAGAATATTCGCCGTGTCTTCTGAGATAAATATGCTAACAACGCATGAATCGAAATATTTTTGACGTATATTCGATGAATAGTCTTTGCTTTTAGCGGGGGGCTTGAAGGAAAAATCCCACAGACAAAACAACGGTCTGTGGGATTTTTATGTTATTTGTTATTCATAACGTCAAGAAGATTCTTTACGGCATTCTTCTGCTCAACTGTGAGGTTGACCCAACTGTCAAAGAGCTCCTTGAGCTCGGGTGTCAGCTCCACCATTTCACCCTCTGCGAAAAATTGCGAAAGTGTTATTCCAAATCCTTTGCAGATGTATTCCAGTGTAACCGGAGATGGTACGGAATTCCTTTTAAAAATGTTTGCGATAGTAGATTCGTTTAATCCACAAGCTTTTGCAAGTCTGTATTCAGTCCAATTTCTGTCTTTAAGAATTTGCTTAAGTTTATTATTTATATCCATAATACATCTACCGCCTTTTTGTAAATATTTTACCTCTAAATTGAAAAATATTATACAGTATACTTGTATTTTTATTGCCGTTATGTTAAACTATATAAAAAGGAGATTTAAAATTATGAATTCAAAAGACAAAAATATTGACGAATTATCAGATAATGAAATCCTTAAGGAGGCGTTTGTGAATGCAACGCTCAGAGAGGTTGATAGGATGTTAGAAAATTGCGAGGAAACATCTGAGGTTTCCGACGCATATAAAAAAAGAATGAATAAGATGTTTAAGGATATGGGAAGCTCATTTGTTCCTTATTCTGACATGACCGAATGATTTTTACGTAGCTCTTGATAATTAAAAAGAGTGTAGCTCAAGTTCAGTAACCGAGCCACCCTCTTACGTTTGGGGTTATGATATGTGAAGTTTCGGAATTTTTTTGGTTTTCAATTTGCTAAATAAATGAGCTGTGCGGCTATGCGAAAATTATCTATCCGCTTCTGTGCGCAGAAGCTCTAATGCTTTTTTAAAATTATCCGGAAGCTCGCATTCAAATGTCATTCGCTCCTTTGTTCTCGGGTGGGTAAGCGTAAGCTTCTTTGCGTGAAGTGTTTGACCGTCAAACAGGGAGGCGTGTTGCTTTTCAAAGCGCGTTTTAGTCTTTGAATACACTTCGTCACCAAGCAGGGAATGTCCGATATACGCCATATGGACTCTTATCTGGTGAGTCCTGCCGGTCTCGAGCAGGAGCTTAAGATAGCTCTTATCGCCGAAGCGCTCAAGCACGGTATAATGTGTTACAGCTTCCTTCGCATGAGCGTTGCCTGTAAGTACAGCCATTTTCTTTCTGTCAACGAGGTGCCTGCCGATTGGCGCGTCTACCGTACCCGTGTCAACTTTAAAACCGCCGCTGACAAGCGCGTGATATTCGCGAAGGATGCCGTGATGCTCAAGCTCCTCTGAAAGAGCTATATGCGCGGCGTCGTTTTTTGCAACAACGAGAAGTCCGCTTGTGTCCTTGTCTATTCTGTGTACGATTCCGGGGCGGATAACTCCACCGATTCCCGAAAGGGAATCCTTACAGTGATAAAGAAGAGCGTTAACAAGTGTGCCTGTATAGTTTCCTGGAGCGGGATGAACCACCATGCCCGACGGTTTATTTACAACGAGGATATCGCTATCCTCATATACGATATCCAACGGAATGTTTTCGGGAATAGCCTCTGAGGGCTCGGGCTCGGGAAGGGTGATTTCTATTTCGTCGCCTGCCTTTATCTGATACTTTTTCTGAGAAGAATTGCGTGACACGGTTACCGCACCGCACTCAATAAGCTTCGCCGCGGCACTTCTTGATAGGTCGGAAATTTCCGAAACCAAAAGGTCAAGTCTTTTTCCTGCATCGTTTTCGGTAGCGAGGTATATCACTTTGTGTCGCCTCGCTTTTCTTTTTTTATTTTCCATTCCTTCGATATATCAACGATAAGTGCTAAAACGAGCAACGCAGCGCCCACGCAAACGAGGGTATCAGCTCCGTTGAATACGGCAAAATTGATAAGACGGAAATCGATAAAATCAACAACGTACCCAAGAGCAATTCGGTCTATCATATTTCCGATACCGCCCGAAATTATGAGAGAGACGCTAACCGTGTAAAGCTTTTTTTGAGAAAATCCACCGTAAAGGAAGACTAAAAGGCAGACTATCATTATTGTCGAAAGCGTCATAAACACCCATCTTGAATCCGAAAGCATACCAAATGCCGCGCCTCTGTTTTCAACATAGGTCAAGTGAAGAACGCCTTCGATAAGCGACTTGGTTGCTATATTCTTAAGATACCTGACGGCTAAAAGCTTAGTTAGTTGGTCAATAACGATACCGCCGATAATTATAGCCGAATATATAACGTAATCAATAAGTTTTAGTTTTTTCAAATTTAAATACCTTCTTTTCCTGTATTGCTCTATATTACGGGAAGCATATATTTAAGCAAAATTAACACGAGATAGGATACCGTGAATGACCAATCGATAGGCGAATCCTGCAAGATGTTAAATTTGAACATAATCCATCGGATAGGCAGAATGAATGGCTCACTTATACAGAACGCAAATTTATAAACGATGCTGTCCTCGGGATTAAAAAAGATCGGGAGAAGCATTCTTATTATCATTGCGAGCGTAATGACATCAAGCCATATATCGACTGCTTTGGCTATTATAAAAAATACTGTTTCCATTTTTCTCCGTACAAAAAAACGGCGGCACGTACCGCCATTTTTGTGATTTATTTTTCTACGTTGATACCGCTCGGGGTGATAATATAGGTTCCCTGGGAAACATTTTTAACCTCGCCGCCGGTAGTGTAGGTAACTCCGTTCAAGAAATCGAGCATTCTTGTAACAGAAACCCTGTCGAGTATCTCAAGATTAAGAACTACCGTGCAACCGTCGATAAGATAGTCGGCGATAGTAAAAATCTCTTCCATTGATTCGGGTCGAACGACCTTAAGCTCCATGTTGCCTTCGAGCGTCGTGTTTTTCTGGGGAGCAGGCTCCTCATTTACTTCCGGAATCGCCGCTGTAATTCTTTCTTCCTCGTAGGGCTTAAAGGTTATTTCCTCTTCTTCATTCGTTGCCTGAGCAAGTTTTTTTCTGAGTGATTCAAACATTTTTCTGTCTCCTTCTATTCTTTACCGTCTATGTTTTTTATTTTTTGAAAAGTTTGCGGCCGACTCTCACGAGCGTCGAGCCTTCTTCTATCGCGACCCTGTATGAATCGCTCATTCCCATAGAAAGCGTTGCTCCCTCGCCGAAACCGTAGCTTGCGTTCAGCTTATCGAAAAGAGCCTTTGTTTCTTTGAAATAAGGTCTCAGTTCTTCGGGATTTTCCGAAACGGGTCCCATAGTCATGAGTCCGGATATTTTTATATTTTTAAAATCGCTTATTTCGTATAGGAAACGCTCGGTATCTTCAGGGAAAACACCGCTTTTTTGCTCTTCCTTCGCCGAGTTGACCTCTATTAAAATCGGGATAACTCTTCCGCGTGCCTCGGCGTGTCTGTTTATATCTTTCGCGAGCGCAAAGCTGTCAACCGAGTGTATCATATATACCGAATCGGCTATAAGCTTTATCTTATTTCTTTGCAGAGTTCCGATTTCATGCATTCTCGGCGAGTAACCTGCCCCTCTCAGAAGCTCGCCTCGCCTCATAACCTCACCGGGACGGTTTTCTCCTATATCGACAGCGCCAAAGGATGCAAGAGCTAAAAGCTCCCCGTCGTTTCCGCTTTTCGTTACCGAGACGAGCGTCGGCGCCTTTATGCCTAGCCTGTCGGCCAAGAAGTCAATTTCACCAATAAGGGATTCGTAATTATTCTTTATATAATTAAAATTATCCATTTTAAACACCTACTACATTACATTATAACATTGTTCACAGCGTTTTTCAAGTATTTTATAAAAATATTTTACAATATATAGGTGTTGATTTTTGCGCGCGTATATGTTATAATATATAAATAAATATAACTGAGCAGGACTTCAACATATGGATTCAAAATTTAGAGGCACGTCTCTTCCAACCGTTGCGGCGCTTTCGTACCTCGGAGACGCTCGGCATTCGCTGTACGTCAGACGAATGCTGATTGAAAGAGGACTCTGCAAATCGGCAGACCTTAATAAAGCAGCGCTGAATTACGTTACTGCAGCGGCGCAGGCGAGAATGTATGAAAAAATAGAGGATTTACTTCTTCCAGAGGAGAAGGATGTTTTCAAAAGAGCGTCGAATTCAACGCATCTTAACAAACCCAAGCATGCAAGCGGCAAGGATTACAGATGCGCGACAGGCTTTGAGGCTGTTATAGGAATGCTTGTTTGGCAAAAGAACGAAGAAAGACTTGAATTTTTACTTGATAAATCACATAAAGAGGACATGGAAAATGATACAGAGAATTAAAGGTACAATGGATATTCTCCCCACTGAAACCCCACTTTTCAGATATATTGAGGGTATAATGCGTGAGGAAGCTGAAAAATACGGTTACGGAGAGATAAGAACCCCCACTTTTGAAAATACAGAGCTTTTTGTCAGAGGCGTTGGAGACACTACCGACGTAGTACAGAAGGAGATGTATACCTTCAGCGACAGAGAAGAGAACCGTTCTATCTCGCTTCGCCCTGAGGGAACGGCATCGGTTGCGCGCGCAATCATCGAGAACGGAAAATGCTCCGACCCTATGCCGCTTAAATATTATTACATCATATCCTGCTTCCGCCACGAGAAGCCGCAGGCGGGAAGAAGCCGCGAGTTTTTTCAGTTCGGAACGGAGACCTTCGGCGCGGAAAGCCCGGCAGCCGATGCAACTGTAATAGCTCTTGCCGCATCGGTTATACGCTGCCTCGGACTTAAGAACGTAAAGCTCCACATAAATTCAATAGGTTGCAAGGAGTGCAGACCCGCATACCGTGCATCTCTCGTTGATTATTACAAATCAAAGGAAAGCACTCTTTGTGATACCTGTAAGACGAGACTTGATAAAAATCCATTAAGACTTCTTGACTGCAAAAATCCCGATTGCGCGGCTCTTGCAAAGAGCGCTCCCAAAACGGTGGATCATCTTTGCGATGCTTGCACCAAAAAGTTCGATATGCTTAAAGCGTCACTTGACGCCATGGGGATCGATTACGTGGTTGATTCATCAATAGTGCGCGGGCTTGATTACTATACGGGGGTCGTGTTTGAATTTATTGCCGAGGGCATAGGAGCTCAGTCGACGGTTTGCGGCGGCGGCCGTTACGACGGACTTGTTGAGTCGCTTGGCGGACCTGCTCTGTCAGGCATAGGATTCGGAATGGGAATTACCCGTATAATTCTCGCTATGCGTGAGCAGGGGCTTGACAATATCACATCTTCTGTGCCGAAACTCTATATTGCGGCTCTCGGAGAACGCGCGACCGTAAAGGCGCTTGAGATTACAGAGAGACTCCGCAAGGAGGGAAAATACGTTGAATGCGATATCGTTGGAAGAAGCCTTAAGGCGCAGATGAAGTACGCGAACAAAATCGGCGCGGAATATACGCTTATAATTGGCGATTCGGAGATAGACGCGGGTCGCGCTCAGCTTAAAAACATGGCTGACGGAGAGCAGACAGAGGTTGAACTTTCGAGCTTTTCCATTTGATTTTAAATTAAATTTAAAAAGGCAATGACGCAATGAAACAAAGGCTTGATTTTCTGCCGACAACACCCGAGGACGTTCGGGAAAGAAATTGGTCGGATATAGATTTCGTATACGTAACGGGCGATGCATACGTGGATCACCCGTCCTTTGGTGCAGCTATAATTACGAGAGTTCTTGAGGCGGAGGGGTTTCACGTTGCCGTAATTGCTCAACCCGATTATAAAAGCTGCGAGGATTTCAAAAGATTCGGGAAGCCGAGACTTGCTTTCCTCGTATCAAGCGGAAATATTGATTCAATGGTAGCTCATTACACCGTTTCAAAAAAGAAACGGAGCTACGACTATTACAGCCCCGGCGGCAAGGCGGGAAAAAGACCTGACAGGGCTGTTATAGTATACTGTAACAGAATAAGAGAAGCCTACGGCGACGTGCCGATAATAATAGGCGGACTTGAAGCATCACTTCGCCGCTTTGCCCATTACGATTATTGGGATAACAAGGTTAGAAGAAGTATACTCGTTGATTCGAGAGCCGATATTCTTACCTACGGAATGGGAGAAAATATAATTACCAGAATAGCAAAGCTGCTTGATAAGGGTGTTCCAATAAAAAAAATACGCGACGTGCGCGGATGCGTATACCTTGCAAAAGCGGGAGAGAAGATATACTTCGATTCGGTAGAGGTCGGGGATTACGATGTATTGAAGGAAGATAAGCGAGCCTATGCGAAGGCGTTTTCCGTTCAGTATAAAAATACCGATTCTGTGAGGGGAAAGGCTGTGGTTGAGTATTACGGCGAAAAGATGCTTGTGCAGAATCCGCCGATGCCGCCGCTTGAGCGCGAGGAGCTTGATCGAGTTTACGCGCTTCCTTACGCTAGGGATTACCATCCCGACTATGACGCGGATGGCGGTGTTCCCGCTATCACCGAGGTGAAATTTTCTATAACCCATAACAGAGGATGCTTTGGCGCGTGTAATTTCTGCGCGCTTGCCTTTCACCAGGGGCGCGAGGTGCGCTCAAGAAGTATTAAAAGCGTCCTTTCCGAAGCCGAAAAGATTGCTGCCTTGCACGATTTCAAGGGATATATCAACGACGTTGGCGGTCCTACTGCGAATTTCAGATATCCGTCCTGCGATAAGCAAAAGGAGTGCGGAGTTTGTCCGAATAAAAAATGCCTTGCTCCAACACCATGCAAAAATTTAAAAATCGACCACAAGGAATACGCCCTCATGCTTTCGGAAATCGAGAAGATAAAGGGAATTAAAAAGGTATTCGTACGTTCGGGTATACGCTTTGACTATCTTTTATATGACGATGACGATTCCTTTTTTAAACAGCTCGTCGAGCGCCACGTTTCGGGGCAGCTGAAGGTTGCGCCCGAGCATTGCTCAAACGCGACACTCGGTATGATGGGGAAACCGCCTGTCGAGGTGTTTGAAAAGTTCAAGAAAAAATATTTCGAGCTTACCGCAAAAGCAGGACTTGAGCAGTATCTCGTGCCATACCTCATGTCAAGCCATCCCGGTTCCACCATGAAGGATGCGGTAGAAATGGCTCTCTGGCTCAAAAAGTGGGGCTATTCTCCCGAGCAGGTGCAGGATTTTTATCCCACACCCGGAACGATATCAACGGTAATGTACTATACGGGTATTCACCCTATGACGGGTAAGAGCGTTTACGTCACTACAGATTACAGAGAAAAACAGCTTCAAAGAGCTCTTCTGCAGTATTCAAAACCCGAAAACGCAAATCTCGTAAGAGAGGCACTCAGACTTGCGGGAAGAGAGGATTTAATAGGAAACGGTCCGGAATTCTTAGTAAGAGCGGCTTTCGGTCAGACGGAAAAGGGCGAATATAGGCCTCAAAAGCAAAACTTAAACAATAAAAAGGACTTGAAGAAGAACTTTTCTCCAAAGAAAAAGTCGGGTTTTGTTTCAAAAACATCCAAAAACTCAAGAGCTGGTAAAAATAGCGGAAAAGCTTCTGTGACAAGAAGAAGAAAATGAGCAAATTCGCCAATACTCACTCTATTGTAGTAATTATTGCGAACTTGTTGGAGCGAAAAAATACGGCAGAAATACAAATGTTAAAAAAACAGCAAATTATACCGAAATATTGAGGTGTATAATAAAAAACGGAAAAGTGGTTTTTTTGATAAAATTGGCTTTTCAACATCCTCAGTATGTTTGATTGTGGAAAATTTGTTGACATTCAAGTTCAATCCAAGAGAAAAACAACGAAAATCGCACTTTTTCGACAAAATGTTTTCCACAATTTCAACATTTTTGAATGTGGAAAAGTTGTTTTTAAAAAATTGAGCAACCGATTTGATAACGGAAAAAAGAGACTTCCGCTTCTATAAAAGCGATGTTTTTACATTCAGAATTTTGACGAAAATAAAAATATACAGATTATTTTCGTCGTACTGATTACGAATGCCGGGCGCGAGTATAACCGATAAAGGAAATTTAATGATGCATGATCTGAAAAAACGATATTTCAAGGCAAGGGCGGCGCTTTTTGACAAGGTGTACGGAGAAAGGCTTAATCCCGAGCAATGCCGCGCCGTTTTCACAACACGCGGTCCTGTGCTCGTGCTTGCGGGAGCAGGTAGCGGAAAGACGACCGTACTCGTTAACCGAATAGCCTATATAATAAAATACGGAAACGCTTATTTCGCTGATACTCCGGCGGAAAAGATAAGTTTGGATATGGTTTCTGCGCTTGAGGAGGCGAAAAATCTTCCGATTGATGAAATTGCGCAAATCCTGCCTGATTTTATATACGAGCCTTGCCCGCCGTGGCAGGTGCTTGCGATCACCTTTACAAATAAAGCTGCAAATGAGATAAAGACGCGACTCAACGCCACATTTCATGACGGAGAGCTTGCCGACTCGGTGTGGGCCGGCACGTTCCACTCGGTTTGCATGAGGATACTACGCAAATACGGGGAAAGACTCGGATACAGGGATGGATTTTCAATATACGACACCGACGATAAAAAAAGAATGCTCTCGATTTGTATGAAGGAGCTTTTTATCGATGAAAAGCATCTTGCGCTTAAGACTGTCGCAAACGCTATAAGCATGGCGAAGGACAGACTCGTCTCACCCGAAAACTTTGAGATAACGCATGACCCGAGAACAAAGGATATCTTCAATATATATAATCTATATCAAAAGAAGCTTATAGAATATAACGCGGTCGACTTTGACGATATTATAATGAAAACCGTTGAGCTTCTTGAATCTGACAGCGAGGTCAGAGAATACTATCAGAATAAGTTCAGATACGTTCTCGTTGACGAATATCAGGATACTAACTACGCGCAGTTTGTCCTGACAAAGATTTTGTCGGATAAATACCGCAATATAATGGTGGTCGGAGATGATGACCAGAGCATTTACCGATTCAGAGGCGCGACGGTTGAGAATATACTCGGCTTTGATAAGACCTATCCCAACGCAACCGTAATCAAGCTTGAGCAGAATTACCGCTCGACAGAAAATATTCTGTCAGCAGCTAACGCGGTTATAAAAAACAACGACAAGCGGCATTCAAAGAAGCTTTGGTGCGACAAGGGTGTAGGAGAAAAAATAACCCTTCGCGAAGCTGTTGACCAGCATGACGAGGGTAAATACATAATCGATAAAATAAGTTCCGGAGTTCGCGTCGGTGGACGCAAGTATTCGGATTTTGCAATACTTTACAGAGTGAACGAGCTTGCGCGCGCACTTGAAACAAGCTTTGCAAAAAGCGGTATTCCGTATAAGATTTTAGGCTCATTGCGTTTCTATGACAGAAAAGAGATAAAGGATATCGCAGCTTACCTTACGATAATCAATTCTCCGTCGGATAATCTCCGTCTCAAAAGAGTAATAAACGAGCCAAAAAGAAAGATAGGCGCGGCAACCGTTGAGGCAGTTGAGTCTATTGCCGAGGGTGAGAATACTTCTATGTATCGGATAATGGAGAGGGCAGGCGAATATACCGCTCTTTCCAAAAGTGCAGATAAGCTTACCTCTTTCGTTCGCATGATAGAGAAAATCAAGCGCGAAAACAATCTGCCCTCAGCAATTATAACCTCTGTTTTTGAAGAAACGGGATATAAGGATATGCTTGCCGCCGAGGGCTTTGAGGGAGAGGGGAAGATAGCGAATGTAAACGAGTTCGTTACAGCAGCCCTCGAGTATGAAAACAGATGCGCCGATAACGGAACCGAGCCTACTCTCGCGGGATTTCTTGAGGAAGTCTCTCTTGTCAGCGATATAGATAAATATGACGAGAGCACCGATTCTGTTGTTCTTATGACGATTCACGCGGCTAAGGGACTTGAGTTTCCTGTTGTTTTCCTTGCGGGAATGGAGGACGGAATCTTTCCATCTCAGCAGAATATGGGAGAATCGGACGAAATGAGCGAGGAAAGACGACTTGCGTACGTAGCTATAACGAGAGCCAAAGAAAAGCTTTATATAACCTACGCAAAGAACAGAACTATGTACGGAAGAACGAATTACGGAATGCTTTCGTGCTTCGTTCGCCAGGAGATTCCGCGCTCACTTATAGAGACCGACGGACCGAAGGTACCGCCGCCGCGAGCTCCGCTTTCATATAATCCGAGTATGAGGAGACCATATCGCGAGCAGGTTTCAAGCGAATTTAACAGACGACCCGAGATAAATCAGACTCAAAGAAAGAGCGGCGCACAGAATTACGGTGTAGAAAAGCTATCTGTGGGAACGAGAGTTTTACACGCGATATTCGGTGAGGGTGTGATAATCTCCGCGCGTGATATGAGCGGAGATATGCTTTACGAGGTTAAATTCGACACGGGCGTAATAAAAAAACTTATGGCAACATATGCAAAGCTTAAAAGAATATAAAGAAAATAAGGAAATATAAATGATAAAGTGCTGCATTTTTGATCTTGACGGAACTATACTTGATACTATCGGAAGTATTACCTATTTTGTAAATAAAACCTTCTCAGAGTACGGAATAGAGAATGTCACTGTTGACGAGTGTAAATATTTCGCGGGAAACGGAGCGAGAACTCTTATTAAAAGAGCTCTTGCCTCAAAGGGTGTAACAGATGATGCCCTTACCGAAAAAATCCTTGCCGATTACGTTTTAGCTTACGATAACGAACCGCTTTATCTGACAACCGTGTTCGACGGGATTGACGGACTTCTTTCTGAGCTTCGCGCGAGGGGAGTTAAGCTTGCCGTGTTATCAAACAAGCCCGATTCAACCGTCAAAAGTATAGTAAATGACTTTTTTGGCGATGCCTTCGACATTGTTCTCGGTGGCAGAGACGGGGTACCGCTCAAGCCAAATCCCGCAGCGGCTATTGATATAATTAACATGCTCGGATTTGCACCCGACGAGACCGCATGGGTCGGAGATACCTCGACTGATATAGAAACCGCAAAGAATCTTAAAGCCGCACTTTCCTTCGGTGTTCTTTGGGGATTCCGAAAGCGTGACGAGCTTGAAGGCGCAGGAGCTGACGTTATCGTTTCGTCGGCAGATGAGATACTGAGGGGGATAGCGGAATTTGATTAAGAGGATAGTTTGCGCATTCGTCTCTTTGAGTATTATTCTTTCACTCGCTTCATGCGGCGGACCAAAATATAAGTACTGCGAGCTTGTGCTTCCGCTGAGCGAGGACTTTAAGAAAACAGAAAACGAAAATTTTGATGCGTCCTTTACAAACGGAAAATCCGTTGTTGCCGTAGTCAGAATGTCCTTTGTTGCTGCGTATAACGAGGGAATACCCGAGACACTCACACCGCATGAATTCGGAAATTTTTGGGTCAGAAAATGCGGGCGTGATTCTGACGTGATAGGAGAGGACGGTGTCAGCTTCTGCACCTATTATGAAAAAGAAGGGGAGAAGGAGTATTTTTATCTTGAGTCTTTTCTCCGCTCGCACAGCGCCTATTTCGTAGTTCTCTTCGTGACGGCAAAAAGCAACGAAGAGGCAGGGCGTGCAGAATTTTTAGAGTATTCAAAAGAAATTTATTTCATTAAATAATATATAATACATTGGATGACTTACGAAAAAGTCACTATTTGCGTTTTTGTTATTTCTTGTTAGCTTGACCGTTTTTGTTTCCTGCGGCGGTGGAGGCGGCGGTGATAAGTATTAGTACAGAGTTATGATCAGCGTTGACGGAGCGTTCAGCGAGGGATGCGCCGAAGAGATAATACCTACCGAGGGCACTAATATAAGAGCCTTCTCAAGCTTCGCGTTTAACGGATACGCGGATCTTCGCTCCCTTTCGATATATTATCCAACGGCCGAGGACATAATGCCTGCCGATTTTGCGGGAATGAGAGCCGATTTCAAGATTCATATACCGCCCGAGTCAACTTATGATAACGACTACAATCGGGGTCCGCTCAGCGCAAACGGTATAGATTACGTAAAGGATGATGTAAAATGAAAAGAATTTTAAAAAATTTGTTTTTTATCACTTTGATATTTGCAACTTTGCTTACCTCTGTTTCATGTTCCGGAAGCAACGGAATAAAAAAATATCACGAGAACGGACTTCATTTCTCTCTGCCGAAGGATATGAGAAAGCTCAGTGTAAGCTACGCTGACCTTTGCTACGGAAATGATGATTTCACTCAGTTTTTCATTTATTTTTACTCAAAGGATTCTCTCCTTACCGACCTTGCTCTTGAAAAAGAGGCAACCGTAAAAGAGTACGCCGATTGGTTTGTCGGTATGAACGGTTATACCGATGTTGAAGAAAATTACGATGAGGCGAATAAGGTTATAGTTCTCAAGTACGTTTACGAGGATGAGGCTGACTTTTATTGCGATTATATAACGAGGAACGAGCACGCGCTTTTCCACGTAACCATGTGCTGTAAGGAAGAGCTAAGAGAAAAGTACGAGCCAATGTTTGACGAGTGGATGAAGTTTATATCGGTCGATTGAGTTGACAAACAGTTTTTAAAATGGTATAATTAAGCATATAAACCGAAAGGCTGACGTGACAGTATGGAAAGAATATATAATTTTTCACAAGGACCTGCTATGCTTCCGGAGGAGGTAATAGAATCTGCAAAAGCGGAATTCTTCAATTATTGCGGAACGGGTGTTCCGGTGATGGAAATAACTCGCGCAAATCCGTATTACTCTGAAATTGTCAGAGGGGCAGAGGCTTCTTTGCGTGAGCTTATGAATATTCCGCAAAACTATAAAATAATGTTTCTTGCGGGCGGAGCCGATTCGCAGTATTCCGCAATCCCGCTGAACCTTCTCTCCGAGCATAAGTGCGCCGACTACGTTATATCTGGGCAGCTTTCAAAAAACGCATCTCTCGAGGCAAAAAAATACGGTGATATTGCTATTGCCGCGTCAAGCGCAGGTGCAATCCCTGCTTTTTCAACCGTGCCCGAAACGAAACGAAGCGATTTCAGACCCGATGCGGATTACGTGCATATATGCTTTAATAATACGGTTTACGGAACAAAATTTCATTATATTCCCGATTCGGGGAATATACCTCTTATTGCTGATATGTCATCGTTCATTCTTTCGGAGCCGATCGATGTATCGAAATTCGCTTTAATATACGCTGATGCCGGATGCTCGCTCGGTATCCCGGGTCTTACCGTCGTTATAATAAGAGATGACCTTATAGGCGGCGCGCGTAGGGACACTCCAACAATTATAAATTACAAAGCGCTGTTCGACGGCAAATTTTCGGCAAATACAGCCCCGATATCAGCTGTTTATCTTGCAAAGCTTGTGTTTGACTCGATAATTTTCATAGGCGGCCTTGAGGAAATGAAACGCCGTAATGAGCGCAAAGCAAGTCTTATTTACGATTATCTTGACAGTCAGTCATACTATACGGCTCCGGTTGATAGAAAATGCCGTTCAATGATGAATATTGTTTTCATGATCGGAGACGCTTCGCTTGACAGGAAATTCGCAGAGGAGGCAAAGGCTCTTGGCCTTGAAAACCTTGGCGGTCACAGTGCTGTCGGAGGTATGTGCGCATCTCTCTATAATTCAATGCCGACCGAGGGTGTTGAAAAGCTCGTCGGATTTATGAAAAAATTCGCGCAGGAGAATCCGAGGCTCGACGGATAACAACAAATAAAAAAATAAATCGAAAACGCGATGTATTTCTTATTTTTGAAGCACAGCGCGTTTTTTGTATTTTATATATAAATAGCCTATATAATATTCTATAAATTATGTAGAAAATAAAATTTGATTTTTTTTAAAAGATGTGATATAATATTTAAGTTAAGAATTTTTGACTAAATAATAAAGTAGAGGAAAGAAAATGAAGCGTACCGATCTCAGAAACATTGCTATTATTGCTCACGTTGACCATGGAAAGACCACTCTTGTTGACGAGATGCTTCGCCAGGGCGGTATCTACCGCGAAAATCAGGAAATGGCAGAGCGCGTTATGGACTCGAATGATCTTGAGCGTGAGCGCGGAATAACCATACTTGCAAAAAACACGGCTATATACTACAAGGACGTAAAAATTAACGTCGTAGACACTCCGGGTCACGCCGGTTTCGGTGGAGAGGTTGAGCGTATACTCAAAATGGTAAACGGTGTTATACTTTTGGTTGACGCGGCAGAGGGCCCAATGCCTCAAACACGTTTCGTGCTTGAAAAAGCACTTTCAATGAATCACAGAGTAATTGTCGTAGTCAATAAAATTGACCGTCCCGATGCACGTCTTGACGAGATAGGCGACGAGGTTCTTGAGCTTCTTCTTGTTCTTAACGCGACTAACGAGCAGCTCGATTCTCCCATGCTTTTCTGCTCGGGAAGAGCGGGAACCGCTTCTCTTGACCCGCATACGCCGGGTAAGGATCTTACCCCTCTTCTTGATACAATTCTTGAATATATGCCTGCGCCGGAGGGTGAAGAGGACGATCCGTTGCAGCTTCTCGTTTCTTCTATTGACTATAATGAATTCGTCGGTAGAATCGGTATCGGCCGCATTGAGCGCGGAACAATAAAGCAGGGGCAGGGCGTCGTTATATGCAACTACCACGATAAGGACGGAAAAGCCCGCCCGGCAAAGATAGTTTCCGTATATCAGTTTGACGGACTTAAAAGAATGCAGGTTAGCGAGGCGCGTGTCGGAGATATCGTCTGCTTCTCCGGCTGCGAGGATATCTCAATAGGTGACACGGTATGTTCTCCGGCAAAGGCTGAGTCGCTTGAGTTTGTTAAGGTAGGTGAGCCTACGATGGAAATGACCTTCTCGGTAAACGATTCCCCCTTTGCAGGAAAAGAAGGCAAATTCGTAACCTCCCGCCATCTTCGCTCGAGGCTTTATAGGGAGCTTCTGCGCGACGTTTCTCTTCGCGTCTCTGACGGTGAAACAACGGATAGCTTCCGCGTTGCCGGAAGAGGAGAAATGCACCTTTCCATTCTTATTGAAAATATGCGCCGCGAGGGATATGAGCTTTGCTGCTCAAACCCCAGAGTGCTTTATAAGGAAATAGACGGAGTTAAGTGTGAGCCTATTGAGGATGTAATAATTGACGTTCCCGAGGAATATCTCGGAGCTGTAATGGAAAAGCTTGGCGCAAGAAAGGGAACACTTGTTGATATGCAGCTTAACGGCAATCGCCAGAAGCTCTTCTACTCGATTCCCACAAGATGCCTTTTCGGTTACAGAAGCGAGCTTCTCACGGATACGAGAGGAGAGGGAATTATTTCGACTCTTTTCGCTGGATATGAGCCGTTCAGAGGTGAGATAAAAACACGATTTACGTCATCTCTCGTTGCGTCGGAAACAGGAACTTCAACCACTTACGGTCTTTTTCAGGCTCAGGACAGGGGACCTCTCTTTATCGGTCCTGCAACACCCGTTTACGAGGGTATGATAGTAGGCGAAAACCCGAAGCCGGACGATATAGAGGTTAACGTTTGCCGCGAAAAGCATCTCACGGCTATCCGCTCATCCGGAGCCGATGAAAAGCTTACTCTTATAACACCGGTTCAGCTCTCTCTCGAAGAGGCCATCGAGTTTATATGCGAGGACGAGCTTATAGAGGTAACGCCCAAGAGTATAAGACTCAGAAAGGTAGTGCTCGACACTCCTTCAAGAAAAAGAATACAGGCTCATAAGCGAGCTGCGCTTAAAGAAAGTAAATAAATGCATCAGCGTAAAAATCGGAGATATAACAGCGTATCTCCGTTTTTTCATATTATTATAAAAGAAGATTTTTGCATGCTTTTATATCGGGCGCAAAAATAAAAATGAAGGCAATAAGCAGAATAATTCTTGAGAACAGAACCTCTCTTAAACAATATAAAAGAGGCACGAATAAAACGAGAAGAATTATATTTTTTGTTAGTGTACGCATGCCGATTATGTTTTCACCGAGTAGTTTTTTTGATGATGACAGATTAAGCGAAAAAATCAGGAAATACGATATAAAAGTGCTACACGCTCCCCCTATATAGCCGAAATTCCCTATAAGTACAAGCGATAGAGCAATAGACAGTATTGCAGAGAAAAGCGAGTTGCTTAACAAAAGACGCGGCTTGTTGAAATGAAGAATTACACTTGTGAAAAGAGAAGAAAGAAAAGAGAAAATCACAGAGGCCGAAACCGGATAAATAACCGAAAGAGAGTCTTTGTATTCCATAGGTGCTAAAATACCGAAAATTTCGGGTACGGCGGTGAGAAAAACGAGCGTCATGGCGCATATGGCACTCATAGACGCGCTGACAGAATTTCTGATTTTTTTGGTTTCGTATGATTTTAATTTGCGTATTATCCAAGGGGAGAATCCGAGTGCCAGACCGCCCGTCATAAGTGAAAGCATGTACCCCATGGAATAGGCGACGGAGTATTTTCCGACGGCTGCAGAGCCAAGCATTTTAGCAATTATTATTTTATCGTTTTGCGCTATAACCGAGAGCGAAAGATAGTAGGGTAACATAGGCAGACAAACCGATACCAGAAATTTCCATACCTGCGGCGAGTAAAGTCTCCTGCCTTTTTTCAAAAGCTCAAGAATTATCGGAAGTGTGAAAAGAGCGCTTACCGTAAGCGGTGCGATTATACGGGCGACGCCTCCTGCACCTACCCGTATCATAACAAGGGCGAGTATCGGAGATAAAATTCCGCTTACCGTGTTTATCAGCGTCACAGGCTTATAATTGTAAGAATATCTTTTTTTTGCAAAATACAGCCCCTCTGTTGAGTTGATGAATATCTGAATCAGAAGTAATACCGTAAGCGTTGTGGACAGGGACGTTGCACTGTTAATCAAGCCGCTGAATATTATATATAGCGCGAATGCCGATGCGCTGAGAAAAATCTGAAATCCGAGAGCGCAGGAGAGAAACGTATCCCCTTTTTCACCTTCGAATTTGTTAAGTCCGAGATAAGCGGCATTTCCGGAAATTTCAAGAGTTGTTATGACCGTGAATATTCCCATATAACTTGTGTAAAGCGAGTAAATTCCGTATTCTTGAGGCGATAGCGCGCGTGTAAATATCGGTGTGAAAATAAAGGTTGCCCCTCGTGATATAATATTTGCAAGAGAATACCACAGAGACGCTGTGGCGGGCAGATTTATTTTCGGAAGCATTTTCTTTTTCGTAATCAATTTTATTTGCCCTTTTCTTTTTTTATAGTTTGCCCAGAATTTATGATAAAAACAGACATAAACAAATATTGTGTGAAACGATTTTATTACAAATGCTTCATTTTTTGCTAATTTACGGTTTCTTTTCCATGTAATATGCAAGAAATTTCAAAAAACTTGCAATAGCTCTTGATTTTGTTTTTAAATTATGATAGAATTTACATATATTTTATTTGGAGGATTAAATTAATGTTTAAATCAGAATATCTTAATGACCTTATGGTGCGTGTAGAACGCCGTAACCCCGGTGAAGCTGAGTTTCACCAGACTGTGCGCGAGGTTCTCGAATCAATCGAGCCCGTGCTTGAGCAGCGTCCCGAATACGTAAAGGCAGGAGTTATTGAAAGACTGGTTGAGCCTGAGCGTATAATTAAGTTCAGAGTTCCGTGGATAGATGATAACGGCAATGTAGTAGTTAACCGCGGATACCGTATTCAGTTCAACAGCGCAATTGGTCCTTACAAGGGCGGACTTCGTTTCCATCCCAGTGTAAATGAAAGCATCATTAAGTTCCTCGGCTTCGAGCAGACATTTAAGAACTCACTTACCTCTCTCCCAATGGGCGGCGGTAAAGGCGGTGCCGACTTTGATCCTCAGGGCAAGTCCGATGCAGAGGTAATGCGCTTCTGCCAGAGCTTTATGACCGAGCTTCAGAAGTACATCGGTGCGGATACCGACGTTCCTGCAGGTGATATAGGCGTTGGTGCGCGTGAAATCGGATATCTTTTCGGTCAATATAAGAGACTTCGTGATGAGTTCACGGGCGTCCTCACCGGTAAGGGCATTCCTTACGGTGGCTCTCTCATCCGTCCCGAAGCAACAGGCTTTGGTGCTGTTTACTACACAGTTGAAATGCTTAAGTATTTCGGCGATGATATCAAGGGTAAAACCTTTGCAATCTCCGGCTTCGGTAACGTTGCATGGGGCGCAGTTAAGAAGATCACCGAGCTTGGCGGTAAGGTTCTTACCATCTCCGGTCCCGACGGTTATATATACGATCCCGACGGTATAAGCACCGAGGAAAAAATCAACTACATGCTCGAGATGCGCGCATCCTGCCGTAACAGAGTTGAAGATTATGCTGATAAGTTCGGCGTTAAGTTCTTCAAGGGCGAGAAGCCTTGGGGTGTTAAGGTTGACGTTGTTATGCCTTGCGCAACTCAGAACGAGGTTGGAATGGAAGAGGCTAAGAAGATTATTGCCAACGGCGTAAAATATTACGTTGAAGTTTCCAACATGCCCACCACCAACGAGGCAGTTGAATATCTCATGGAAAACGGTGCTGTCGTTGCTCCCTCTAAGGCAGTTAACGCAGGCGGCGTATCCGTATCCGGCCTCGAAATGAGCCAAAACTCCATTCGTTACTCCTGGAGTGAGGAGGAGGTTGACGAAAAGCTTAAGGTTATCATGAAGAATATCTTTGATGCATCCGTTAAGGCTGCAAAGACCTTTGGCATGGAGGGTAACCTCGTTGCAGGCGCTAACATCGCAGGCTTTATTAAGGTTGCTGATGCAATGCTTGCACAGGGTGTTGTTTAATCAACTTACACAAAGAAAAAATTCTGCCATGAAGTACGCCAAATCTGCACCTGCATTCAAATCCTTCTGACGCGATGCTTTCACTCGCGCTTCAGGGCATCACCGAAGAGGAGTTCTACACTCTTAAAGAGCGCCTTTTTAAATTGTATATAATAGCATATCACCCAAAAGGGTAGCCCAAATTCAAAAACGGGCTACCCGCTTTTTTGCGTAGCATTTGGGTATGAAATAACAGAAGAAAAAAATGACATTTCTTCCATTAATTTTGCATTGAGTCCTTTCTTCTTTTATGGTATAATTTTTGTATATTGAAGAAAGGAAGGTAAAATATGAAAGCAAGAATCAAGCTGGCGGCGGTAATGATTGCCGCCGCATCAGTCTTCTCTCTGTGCTCATTTACAGCGTCTGCAACAGATGGAGAGACAGGACCGACAGGAAGTTTATCTTTAGAGAGGACGGAAGCCGTTGCGTTTAACAGATACGAGCTATCCGTGTCAAAAATTTATAACAAAAACACGGGCGCATATGCGCCTATAAGGATTACGCATAACGGAACTCGTCTGTCTAGTGACGCGAGAATGATAAACGGTGTTCCTTACGTTGCTTTGCGTAGCTTTATAAACGAGATGACTGATATGACGGTTACATATAAAAGCGCTTCAAGGACATTTAACGTTCGGGGCGCGGGGTTTGAAATGGACGTAATAGACGGCTCGAATGTTATATATGCGAACGGAAGGCATCTGTTTTCAATGACGCCGTCGGTTGTAATGTCAAACGACCGCATGTACGCTCCGCTCGGTAACGTTGCAAAGGCTCTTGGCTTGGGCTATTCGTTCTCGTCATCATCCGGCGTCATGCTTAGCGGCAGGGTAAAGCCGATAACGCATGCAAGTGCGTATTACGCTGAGGATGCTGTATATTGGCTGTCAAGAATAATAAGCGCGGAAAGCCGCGGTGAGCCTCTTCTCGGACAGATTGCGGTTGGCAGCGTAGTTATGAACCGTGTTAAATCTTCTCTGTATCCTAACACAATATGGGGAGTGATTTTTGATAGGAAATACGGTGTTCAGTTCAGTCCAATAATTGATGGTGCGATATATCAGGCTCCGACGGCAAGTGCGGTTGCAGCGGCAAAAATATGCCTTGAGGGCTTTAACGTTAATTCATCAACTCTGTTTTTTCTTTATCCGAGTCATTCAACGTCATCGTGGATACCGAATAACAGGACCTATCTTTTTAGCATTGGAAGACATGATTTTTACGCTTAAATTAAAAAAACACTTGAAAATTTGATTTGGTTGTAGTATACTAATATGCGGTAATAAAATATTTTCCTTGAAAGGAAGAATAGTCATGGTATATACAATCGACGTTGCGGGTGTTAAGAGGGATCTCCCCCTTTGTCCTATATCGGACAAACTTAATATTGCCGCATTTATTCTCTTCGGTGACGTTGAGCTTACCGAGAAGTGTGCTGAGGAGCTTTATAAGCTTGCTCCCGAGCATGACATTATGATAACCGCAGAGTCAAAGGGTATTCCGCTTATTCACGCTATGTGCCGTCTTTCAGGCAGAAACCGTTACGTTCTCGCGCGTAAGTCGGTAAAACTTTATATGAAGGACGTAGTTAAGTGTGAGACACAGTCTATCACTACAGCGGCGGCGCAGACTCTTTACATAAACGGCGAGGATGCCGAATATATGAGGGGTAAAAGAGTTCTTATTGTCGATGACGTTATAAGCACGGGAGGCTCGCTTCTGTCTCTTGAAAATCTCGTTTTGCAGTCCGGCGGAGAAATCGTTGGAAAGATGGCTATTCTTGCGGAGGGTGATGCTATTGACCGCAAGGACATAACCTATCTTGCACCGCTTCCTCTGTTTGATAAAGACGGAAAGCCGATGTAAAATAATAAAAACGACTCGCACTCAGCGAGTCGTTTTTATTATAGAGAATCAATAAATCTGCAGGCTGCAAGCGCTGCAACCGCTCCGTCCGCGGTAGCTGTGGTTACCTGGCGGATAGACTTTGTTCTGCAGTCTCCCGCAGCGAAGATTCCGGGAGCTGCGCCCTCGGGCAGACAGTCCTCGCCCGATTTTATATATCCGTATTCGTTGATGTTAAGCACCTTTGAAAATGGCTCGTTTTCCGGCTTTTGTCCTATTGCGACGA
Organism: Eubacteriales bacterium; assembly: GCA_045532675.1. Taxonomy (GTDB): domain Bacteria; phylum Bacillota; class Clostridia; order Oscillospirales; family CAG-272; genus UBA1740. The sequence continues at coordinate 23,755 of JAZSGJ010000108.1, forward strand.
ACATGCCGTCGATCGTAAGCTCACCCTCGTCACCGCTTTCGGTATTCTTTAGTTTTATACCGCGGAACTCACCGTCCTTGCCAATAATTCCGGTTACAACAGTTGAAAAAACAACCTCAATGTTTTTCTTACCATAAAGACGTGAGGCAAGATTTTTTTCGCCCGTGAAATAGGGAAGATTCTGAATAACGTAAACTTTTTTGCATCCTTCGGAAAGAAGGATTGCTTCTTGGAGAGCTGTGTTTCCGCCGCCGATGATTGCTACGGTTTTATCTTTATAGAAAGCACCGTCGCACACCGCGCAGTAGGAAATGCCCTCACCCGTGTAAGCTTCTTCGCCCTCTATGCCAAGCGTTCTGTGCTTTGAGCCTGCGGCTATTATGACGCTTTTTGACTCAAAAACCGCACCCTCGCATATAACCTTATAGTTGCCCGGCTCGCCGATAATATCGGTCACGGTATTAAGCTCGATATCAGCACCCTGAGCTAATGCCTGGTCAAGCAGTTTTTCGCCAAGTTCGCTTCCGCTGATTTCATTAAATCCCGGATAATTTTCTACCCTCGGTGACTGAGTTATCTGTCCGCCGAAGGCGTTTTTTTCTATAACGAGAACGCTCTTCTCAGCGCGCCGCGCGTAAAGCGCGGCGGTGAGACCTGCAGGCCCTGAGCCTACTATGATTATATCGTACATAAATTATTTTACCCTTTCGGTAAATGCTTTAATGTTAGAAAGGTTAGCAAATTTTTCAACCTTTCCGTCTGAGATTATAACAAGGGTTGGAGCTTGCTTTATTTCGTACAGCGCAACGAGGTCGGGATTATCGTTAGCCATTAATTTTTCGTATCCGATACCCGCTTTGTCAAGGAACATTGCCGCAGCCTTGCAGTTGGGGCAGGTGGGTGTTGCGAAAAGAATAGCTTTGTTCTCACACGTGCAAGCTTCCGTAGCTTTTTCCGCCTTAGCTTCAGCTGAACGGTCGATAGGAGATTTCTTCGTGAGCTTGTCCTGAGAATATACCTTTCTTTCCTTGTATTCCTGTGCCTTACCGTCGTTCCAGTTCTGAACAGGACGGTAGTATCCTGTTATACGGCTGTATACCTCGGTCTTTTCTCCGCAATCGGGGCATGTATAAACTTCGCCTGCGATATAACCGTGGTTCTTACATACCGAGTAGGTGGGAGAAATTGAGTAGTAGGGAAGCTTATAATTATCGGCAATAGTGCGTACAAGGTTAGCTGCGCTCTTCCATGAGGGGAGCTTTTCGCCAAGATATGCGTGGAATACCGTTCCGGAGGTGTAAAGGGTGTGAAGCTCGTCCTGCATATCAAGTGCATCGAAGATATCGTCGGTATAACCAACGGGAAGGTGCGAGGAGTTGGTGTAGTAGGGAGTGTTGCCCTTGTTCTTATCGGATGCTGTGATAATGTCGGGATAGAACTTTTTGTCATGCTTTGCAAGACGGTAAGCGGTTGACTCAGCGGGAGTTGCCTCAAGGTTGTAAAGATCGCCGTACTGCTCCTGATAATCGGAGAGGCGTTCACGCATATGATTGAGAACTGCTTTGGTGAATTCCTGAGTCTCGGTATGAGTCATATCCTTTCTAATCCACTTAGCGTTAAGACCCGCTTCGTTCATACCGACAAGACCGATGGTCGAGAAGTGATTTGAGAAGGTTCCGAGGTAACGCTTAGTATAGGGATAGAGTCCCTCGTCAAGAAGTTTTGTAATAACCTCGCGCTTAATCTTAAGCGAACGCGCTGAGATGTCAAGAAGCTTATCAAGTCTGTTGTAGAAATCAAATTCGTCGGTGGCGAGGTAAGCGATCCTCGGCATATTTATCGTAACAACGCCGATAGAACCTGTGGACTCACCGCTTCCGAAGAAGCCGCCCGACTTTTTGCGAAGCTCACGAAGGTCAAGACGGAGACGGCAGCACATTGAGCGAACGTCGCTCGGCTCCATATCAGAGTTAATGTAGTTGGAGAAGTAGGGAGTACCGTATTTTGCCGTCATCTCAAAGAGAAGCTTGTTGTTCTCTGTTTCTGACCAGTCGAAATCTCTTGTAATGGAGTAGGTGGGGATAGGATACTGGAATCCGCGGCCGTTAGCGTCACCCTCTATCATCGTCTCGATGAAGGCTCTGTTGACCATATCCATTTCCTTCTTGCAATCCTTATACTTGAAGGGCATTTCCTTGCCGCCTACTATGGCGTTAAGCTCAGCAAGGTCGTTCGGAACGGTCCAGTCAAGAGTGATGTTTGAGAAGGGAGCCTGTGTTCCCCAACGGGAAGGTGTGTTTACACCGTAGATAAACGACTCGATGCACTTCTTAACAGTGTCGTATGAAAGGTTGTCCGCCTTTACGAAGGGGGCAAGGTAGGTATCGAATGAGGAGAATGCCTGAGCGCCTGCCCATTCGTTCTGCATTATGCCGAGAAAGTTTACCATCTGGTTGCAAAGGGTTGCAAGGTGCTTTGCGGGAGCAGAGGTTATCTTGCCCGTAACACCGCCGAGGCCTTCTTGGATAAGCTGCTTGAGCGACCAGCCCGCGCAGTAACCTGTGAGCATTGAAAGGTCGTGAATATGAATATCTGCGTTTCTGTGCGCGTTTGCTATCTCGTCGTCGTAAACCTCTGAAAGCCAGTAGTTAGCCGTGATAGCGCCCGAGTTTGAAAGGATAAGTCCGCCGACGGAGTAGGTAACGGTGGAGTTTTCCTTAACTCTCCAGTCGGAGATTTTAACGTAGCTGTCAACTATCTCTTTGTAGTCGAGTATAGTTGATTTTACAGCTCTCATTTTTTCGTGCTGACGGCGATAAAGAATATACGCCTTCGCAACGTCCTCGTATCCCGCCTGGATAAGAACTGCTTCAACGCTGTCCTGTATATCTTCAACGGAAATGTGATGATCTTTAATTTTTGGTTCGAAATTAGCGGTTACCTTGAGAGCGAGAAAGTCTATTATGTTCTCGTTGTAGTCTCTTTCCTGTGCGTCAAAGGCAAGCTTAATCGCATTTGAGATCTTCTTTAGATCAAAATCGGCGATCTTACCGTCTCTTTTAAGGACTGTGTACATAAAATTTCTCCTATCTTAAATTCTTCAAATTTTCAGCGTACATATAGTATAGTACATTTGAAGCGATTTGTCAACAGGAGAAACACAAAATATTGAATTTTTTTCAAATTTAGCACAATATATAGTAGGCCTATCCCCTAATTTGTGCATTTGGAACATATGGCTTCAACAGTTTCAACAAATACTCGGTTTCGTTTTTGTCATATCCGCTGAAACCCGAGTCAATAAGGTCACCCGAGTCCTCGAAGGTTTGTAAAAAATACTTTTCGGGACCGCGCAGCCACTTTGCTATAGAGATTATATCATCTTCTGTGTGAAGCTCGCGTACAAGGGTCGTGCGGAACTCAAAATCAACGTTGCCGGACATAAGGACAGAGACGCTTTCCATAATTTTTGATAAGTCAAAATTCTTGATGCCCACAGTTTTTTCGTAGGATTCCTTTGAGTTTTTTATGTCCATGGCAAAGTAGTCGACAGCGCCTGCTTTGATAGCTTCGCGTATAACGCTTGGGCGGTAACCGTTTGTGTCAAGTTTAACGAGGAATCCAAGCTCTTTTATATTTATGAGGAAAGGAATTATATCCGGATAAAGCGATGGCTCACCTCCGCTCACGCAAATTCCCTCGATCATTCCACGGCGTTTTTTCAGAAAAGCAAAAAAGTCCTCTTCGGAAAGCGTTGGACTTTCGCTGAGTCTTTCTCCGAGAACGAGAGAGGCGTTGTGGCAGAAAGGACAACGGAAATTACATCCGCCCGCAAAAACGGTGCAGGCTATTTTCCCGGGAAAGTCAAGAAGCGTCAACTTTTGCAAACCTTTTAATATCATAAGCTTTTTCCTTTCGTATTGCGATTTTATATATTTTACCATAAATAGAAAAATAATTCAATCAAAAAAGAAAAAATAAAGTAAAAAATGACGAATTTTTGCGTGTAAATTTCTCCCCCCGTGGTAATACTTCTATCATAACAAAAAAACAGCTTCGGGGGTATTTATGAGAATAAACAAGGTTGAAATCTGCGGAGTTGACACATCAGAGCTTAAGACGCTTTCAGAGGAGCGCAAAAGGGAGCTATTGAAGCTTTCAAAGGCAGGTGACAAAAAGGCGCGGGAGGAGCTTATAGTCGGAAATCTCAGACTCGTACTAAGTATTATACAAAGATTTAATCCAAAGGGAGACAGCGCAAACGATCTTTTCCAGGTCGGATGCATAGGACTTATAAAATCGATAGATAACTTTAACTTAGACTTCGACGTTAAGTTTTCTACGTATGCCGTGGCAATGATAATAGGTGAGATAAGAAGGTATCAGAGAGACAATAATTCTGTCAGAATTTCGCGTTCGATACGTGACCTTGCATACAGAGCGCTTCAGATAAAGGAGGAGATATCGAGAGGGGAGCAAAGAGAAGCGACTATAAAGGAAATTGCCGAAAAGCTTGGCGAAACCGAGAAGGCGGTAGGTGAGGCAATGGAAGCGATAGTCGAGCCCGTGTCACTTTATGAGTCGGTATATAACGACGGAGAGGACTCTGTATACGTTATAGACAAGCTCACCGAAGACGGTGATACGGGTGATGAATGGGTTGAAAGCATAAGCCTTAAAGACGCTCTTAAAAGGCTTAACGAGCGCGAGCTTGGCATCATTACCCGCCGCTTCTATAAGGGAAAGACACAAATGGAGATAGCCGACGAGATAGGAATCTCGCAGGCGCAGGTCTCGCGAATCGAAAAAGGCGCGATTGACAAGCTCCGAAAATATATGAGTTAAATAACCGGATGCAAAAAAGCCGACACGTGTCGGCTTTTTTGCATTTAAATCCGTTTTAATTCGTCGAGCTCCTTTTGAATCCTTGTAATAACCTGCAATCTTTTTTCATCAGAAGATACGTCAAGTCTTGTTCTGCATACAAGATAATCGATGGAAACATTAAAAAAATCGGCGAATTTTATCAGCGCGTATGCATCGGGAACGGTTTTTCCGGTCTCGTAGTTTGAAATTGTCCGTTGGTCGATGCCGGTCTCTCTCGCAAGGTCGCTTTGGCGAAGGTCTCTGTCTTCGCGTAAATCCTTGATTCTCGTAGTCATTTCCTTTCTCCTAATTTATTCCAATTTTAAAGTTATACTGAATTTTACCATAAAATTTCTAAAAACATCTTGACATACCAATAATTATCTTATATAATAGATGGGCTACTAAAACTTTAGTATAAGAAAGAGATAAAGGAATATTTTTTCTTATTCGTTTTTTTAAAGCGTAATATATACCAATAAATATATTATATACAATTTAGGTGAAAATTTACGTTACATGAGGAGAGAGGTTATGGAAACTTTACTTCAGGCAGTTATAATAATTTTTATGCTGTTTTTGTGCGCTCTTTGTCTCTTTGCGGTTCTTGTCATCGCGCGTGACATCATTATGGAGAGTACGGCAAGACGCAGAAGAGAGGAAGAGAGAAAAAATATTCAGGTTAAGGAGAATGAATCACCGAAATATGAGCCGGAAATACATGTTTTAGAAATTCCAGCGAAAGAAGAGCCTGTATCAGAGCCCGAGGATGAAGTAAACGCAGAATCGGAACCCGAGCTTGATATTCCAAGAGAACCGAAGGATGACGAAAATTCGGTAACATTCTCAAAATCTCATAATATGACTATGGAATCAAGATACGCGGCTCTTTCATCCGAGTTTAAGGGCTATTTTGACGAAGTGGTGAGCCACGCTATGTCAAAAGAGGGAGTTAAGGTTAACGAAACGACATCTTATTACGACTATAAAATAGGCGCGAAGCGAGTTATGCGTATATCGATTAAACGCGGTGAGATAGTTTGCGAATTTACGTTTATTGACCGCGACTTCAATACATATGCCCGAGCCAACAATATTAAGGTTAAGCCGTCCGCTACTTCGATAAGAGTTACAGAGGCTTCGGCTGTCGGTGTTGCTAAGGACGGTATAGACGTCGTTTGCGCACAGATAGCTGAGGAGAAGGAATATAAGAAGGAGCTTGCAAGAGAAAGGCGCAGAGAGAGAAGAAGGCAAAAGGCAAATGCGAGCGAAAAATCCGAGCAAGAGGTTATAGTAGAGGATTCGGAGGAAGAGGCAGTAAATGTTTAATACACATAGCACGGCTGAAAAACCGCCAAGAAATAAGACACGGGGCCCAACAAATAAAAAACAGCTTATATTAAATATCATTGGAATTGCGCTATGTGTAATTCTTTTACCGATGCTTATTATGAACTGTACGCTTATTATAAAGGGTATAATTAATGAGGATGAGGTGCCGAGCATCGGAAAATTTACACCGCTTATTGTTTTGACCGATTCGATGTACCCGGAGATAAAGGCAGGCGACCTTATAATTTGTGAAAAGGTTGAGGCAACCGACATTGTCAAGGGTGACGTCATATCATTCTTTGACCCTGCGGGCAACGGGTCAAGCGTTGTAACACACCGCGTAACCGAATTGTATAGCGAGGACGGAAAAATCTATTTCCGCACCCGAGGCGATAACAACAATACAGAGGATAGGCTTGCTGTACCTGAGGATAATCTCGTAGGCGTATGGCGCGGAAGCCGTTTCTTTGGAATAGGCAACGTTGCAATGTTTATGCAATCAACGGCAGGACTAATTATATGTATAGGCGCGCCTCTTGCGGCATTGATTTCTTACGATTTAATCAGACGAAAGAAGCTTGATAAATCAAAACAGAGCGATATGGATGCCCTTGTGGCAGAGCTTAACGCCCTAAAAGCCGCTCAGCAAATCTCCGCTGAAAATGCCGAAGAATCTGAAATTACCCCCAAAAATGACGAAACTAACCGCTAAGGTTAAATAAATTCGTGTTCTACCCTCGGTAGCCACGTTCGAGGATTGAATATATTATATAGGAAAATGCCAAAAAAGGCAAACACCTAAAATGCTTACGTTTATTTTCTATAAGGAGAATATTGATGATGAAGAAAAACAAATTTATGAGAATTGCTTCCGTTATGCTTATGCTCTGTGTTATAACCACTTGCGCTATAAGCGGAACGTTTGCTAAATATACAACCAGCGAAGGCGCAAATGACAGCGCCCGTGTTGCAAAATGGGGAGTTGTAATTACAACAGAGGGCACGCTGTTTGCAGAACAGTATAAGGATGCTCCCGTAGCAGCAGACAACGCAGATAATATTACAGTTCAAGTAGCTGATGCGGCAACTGTTGAACAAAACGTTGTAGCTCCCGGAACAAAAAATGACACGGGTATTACCTTTGTGATTGACGGTACAGCAGAGGTGGATTTAAGCCTTACTATTGCTGTTGTTGTCAGTGACATCTCACTTGCGGCAGGTACGTATGACGATTATACCACGGGCAACGGTGAAGACAAATTTGAACTCGATGCGGCGTACAATCCCGTAAAATTCACACTTACACAGAATGATATAGCAGTGAAGACAAATGTTACACTTGCAGAGATTAAAGCATATCTTGAAGGATTGTCAAGAGCGAGCATTGACGCTAATACGGATCTTGGTGATATATACGGTACATACAATCTTACATGGGCTTGGGAGTTTGGAAACGGAACAAACGATAAGGCTGACACCTATCTTGGTAAGCAGGAAACGCCTCAAATCATTTCCTTTGATATCACAATCACGGCAACTCAGCTTAATTAACTGAGTCCTAAAAAAAATGAAATCCCGTCGCTACGTGGCATGGCGGGATTTCAAAAGAAAAATTTCATTTTATAAAGCGCCTAAAAACAGTTTTAGACGTTTTGTAAAGTGAAAAACATAGTTTACCGAAAGGAAAAAGCATTGTGCAAGAAGGTCAGACTAATACAGCGGTAAATAGTAAGCAAAGACGCGAATTCGTGTGGATTATGCTTATGGTAAATATCGTTTTCATATTGATTTTGATGACGGTTGGTATTGTTGCGCTTAGAGTCGGTAATTACCTGCCAGAAAATACAGACATACTTTTCGTTGTCGGTAAAAATCCATCCTTTGAAATTGAGGATTCAAATAAAAAGTCGTGGGAATCCGGAACCGAAGTCAATATTTTCTCATCAGAGTATAAAAACGGAGATAATGTAACCAGCGTTGTTTCACAGGACGGAACGGCTGTTATAGCGCCGGGAACCCGTTCGGTTTATAAATTCGGTATGTATAACAACGGGAATATGGCCGTTGTTTATGAAACCGATATAGATTTTGACTTGAGTATAGGCGGTGAGGGTCAAGGCGATTATACCTTTCCGCTAGTCGTGAGACTTAAAACAGAATCCGGCGAATATTTACTCGGTGGCGATAACGAATGGGTAAACGTCAACGATGCAAAGCTTAAACGGCACGTTAGCACGCTTGGCGCCCGTTCATACGAAGGATTTGTGCTTGAGCTCCTTTGGGAGTTTGAGGGCGGAAATGACGAGCTTGATACGATGTATGGCAATGCATCTTCCGAAAAAGGCGTTAACCTTACTCTTGGGATAGGAACATACGCGGAGGAGCATATAAATCCCGAGGCTAAGGGCGGAACTCCTATACAGTTGGACGGCGATAATTCAAATTCGGAATACGGAGGCACGTTCCGCTGGGGTTGGCTCTTAATTCTAATAATTAATGCGGCTATACTTTTATTCTACGTTGCATGGCTGCTCAACAAACGGTTACAGAAATGGTAAATAACAAAAAGAGAAAAATTTCCATACATAGAATACTGATAATTATTTTTATAAGTCTGGTTTTGGGATTTGGAATATATCACCTAAACGCAAAGACCCTAACGGGTGAGCAAATGCCTATGCCGTTTGGAATCGGTGTCGGTGTGGTCATGTCCGGCAGTATGGAGCCTGAGCTTTCTGTTGATGACGTTATAATAGTGAAAAAGTGTGATAATTATAACGTTGGAGACACAGTTGTTTATCAGGACGGAAGGACTCTTATCGTACATAAAATTATTGAAGAAAACGGTGATACCGTTGTCACTCAGGGAACGGCAAACAACACTCCCGATGAGCCGATAACTCTATCAGCGGTTAAGGGCAAGGTAATTCGTTCTATTTCCGGACTCGGTATACTTGTTAAGGTAATCAAATCTCCAGCCGTTACGCTCTTTATGCTTGCCGCTGCGGTTTATCTTCTGTATCGCTCTTATCAGCGGGAGAAAGAAAACAATGAAAACGATTTGGACCTAATACGACAAGAAATCGAAAAAATCAAAGAAAATTTAAAATAGGCTAAATGCTTAAAAAGGTAAAACACGAAAGGACGGTGTTTTAAATATCAAAGTTAAATAAAAAAGCACCTATCGTGTTTCGCATTGGAATGACGCTTTTGTGTTTGGCTCTTGTAAGCTTACATATTATATCCGGTCTTTACGCCAGATATCTGACAACAGCAAACCGAGACAACAGCGCACGCGTGTCAAAATTTAATGGCGCAATGATTGAATCGGAGCAAATTTTATTTCCTAAAATGGAAATTAAATCGGGTCAGCATGAGGGTACGTACGCTTTTCTTGTGACGTTTAATGTGACGTTTGAAAATGAAGTAGCGAGTGAATATATTCTTGAACTTACTATCGGAGAAGACGTTGATATTAGTTTTACTTGTCCTGTCAACAGCAAATATTTTACTGTAAGTGAAGAGGGCGGTGCTCCAAAAGAAATTTACACTCCGAGTGAAATTAACTCCGCCTTTAATGGCATGGCTTTTACAGTTAACGGTACTTATTGCATGGTCGATGGTTGTAGTGAATCACCTACGCAAAATATACAAGCAAAGAAAGCGACGTACACCTATACATCGCTCGGATTTAATGAAACACATAATTATCAAATTTTGATTTTTACGCAGGTGTCGACGGCTGCAATAGATAAAAACTACACCATTGAATATTCAATAAAAAACAGTCAGGTGGATTAAATGAGCACTAAAAAATTAATTATCAAAATGGAGCAGTGCATACTTGTTATTCTGATTTTGTTTTTACTTGTCGTCGAAATTCCGTTTGCTTCAGGTAAATATTCCAGAGTTACATCGGGAAAACTCACCATATCTTTTGAGGACGTGGGATTTATTGCGACAAAAGGCGCGCTTGATACGTTTGATCAAATTCTAAATGGCGATAACTACGATGTGTTGCTTGATGCAATGAATAACGGAGAAGGGCGCGGTGAAACGTATATTGGAAACGTTACCGGCGCAACCGGTCCTGATACCGAGGCACTTAAAGCGTTGTTCGGAGAGAATCTTACATTTGGCGATAAGCCTATCACGTTGATTATCAAACGTGAGGATTTAGACGGAGACGGAAGTGATGAAATGACAATATATATGACGGCTGATGAGCCTGGTGGAAGTTACAGGTTTGGCATTGGATCGAATATAGTTACATTGGATGTTTATGCTGCGGTTTTTGAATGCAAGTTGGATGCTGAAGGAAATACCGTATGGATTCAAAACGGAGAAACTTTTGCCGGAACAGCACCCTCATATCCATATGACGGTAATACTTGGGGTATTTTGGAGGCAATTGATTGCGACTCTTTTAGAACGGATAATTGGCGCTCCTCTCAATCCTATAATGGCGTGAATAGCCCAGCAGTGCTTTCTGATGTTGTAAAATCTTACAAGCAATGAGCTCGACATTGTTAATAACAGATTTTACGGCACAATTAAAAAGTAAAAGGGGCTGTCTCATTAAGACAGCCTAAAGAAGAAAAAAAGCGGATGCTTTTTACCGAAAGGTATTGAGCATCCGCTTGCTTTGTTGTATAATTTAATTACCACAAAAAATCCACAAGAAAGCGAGATAATTATACAACAATGAGAGAGAAAAATCAAGTAGTATTGCCACTAAATTTAGGAATTTGTATTCCCGAAGGAGATTTTGTATTCAAAGTAGCGGAAATTTGTGAGAGTTTGGACTATACAGAACTATTCAATACGTATCTTCGCAGTTAGAGAGAAGTGAACCCAATCACAATATTTGAAGTCATCGTGTATGGATATATGAAGCATATGTACAGAACGATTCAAGTTAATAAGGTAATACTTGAACACAGACCGAAAGCACATGAAGCATTGACTAGCGAAGAAGGAACACTTCTGCGTATGAATAGATCTATTCAGGTTGAGGGTGTGTTTGGTGTCCTTAAAGAAGATTACGGTTTCAGACGTTTTCTAACCAGAGGAAAGAAGAACGTAGAAACGCAATTTTTCCTTCTTGCTTTTGCCTTAAATGTTGAAAAACTTTGCAACCGCACGAAAAAAGGAAGAATTGGCTTGGATTTGTTCGCTCTGAACGCCTCTTAAACCAATTCTCCACGGAATTGTATAACTTCCAAAAAACGTGGATTTTGCTGTTCCTCTTTTCGTCATGCTTTTTTTGCCTCGTTTTGAGGCTTTTTTGTTTTCTGCACCTTTTTTCATCAACGCATAGAAAAAGAGCAGTCTCAAACGCTCTTAAAACTGCATTTGAGACAGCCCTTTTAAGTTTATCGGAAAATTATACTGTTAAGTGCAACACCTTTAGGAAAAAGAACGCTCATAATGAATCACCATTAGAAAACGGGACAAAGGGGTATACAAACCGAACGGGCATGTTAAGGAGGTTACATGTGACCGCGGAGCAGAATCTGCCGATTGGCAAACAATTGAGACGAAGCTTAATTATGACGTATACTTTGCTGATCCTTATTTTGCGTTAGCAGAAGTGTTTAACTTCTTTTTCTGCAAATAGGCTTGAATTTGCAATAGTCGCAGGGCGTGTCGTTTTTTTGCGGTGTCAAAGAGATGTTTCCGTGTTTCATTTCACCCGAAATTTCCCGCACCTTGTCCGAAATCTTCTCGTTGAGCGCATTCCATCCGTCATAGGTGTATAGGAATTTTTCTGAGCGCGCGTCGGGCGAGCCGTCTTTTTTAAATTTAACGGGAATGTAATTTTTATTCATAGCTCCAATGCTGACCTCGTCATCAAGAAGCATTCCTCGGCGCTCCTGCTTCTTTTTAAGAGCCTCGTCTGCCGCTTCTTTATCGGGGAGGGGAACTGTGACATCGCTCATGTCGGTCTTAACGTATATAACTCCGGCAGGAATTATTCTGCCCCGATCTCCGAGACCTAGCTTTTTTGAAAACTCTTTATCGTCTGTATCGACTATCGCCTTGAGGTAAAGGAACATCTGCAGATTCTTTCCCTCGTCGATGTCGCTTGGTGAGAAGGTTTTTGCGCCTGTTTTATAGTCTATGACTCGAACGTAGACATCATCTCCCGATTTGTAGGTGTCAACTCTGTCAATGCTTCCGTAGACTGAAACGAATCCGCCGTCATCACTCTTAAACGTCGCGGGGGAGGGCATACCCGGCTCGTCCTTACCGATTTTAAGTTCAAAGAACTGCGGCACGAAGTCGCAGTCGCGAAGCTCCTCGCAAAGTCCGTCAACAACAGGCATTGCCGTTCGGCAAAGACGGTCAAGTACGATTTTCGTGCGCTTCGATGCCGAAAGAGAATCCTCGCTGATAGTTGAAAGATATTTCCTCGCCGCATTATTAACCATCTTTTCTCTATCTTCTTTGCTTATATCCTTAGCACCCTTTCCCGCCGCACGTAGCTCGGCAAAGAAGTTTTCGAGAATAGCGTGTATAAACGTACCTATATTTCTTGCGTCGAACTGCGCGCTCTCGTTCTCGGAAAGCTTAAGATTGTATCTTAAAAAGTATGCAAACGGACAGCCGACGTAGGTGTCTATTCTCGTCTGAGTCAAGGCAATATCGCCCGGGTACATAACCTCTAATGCCGCTTTGTCTATACTAAGATTTTTATTGATTATTTCACCGCGAGAGACGGCAAGCTCACGTTCATATCCCACGGAAAGAAGCGCATCTTCTATGTCTTTGTTTGCAATTTCGTCAAGAGCCGCGTCGGGATAATATATTCTCTCGGAGAGATTAAGCTCGGATATTTGAACCGGCTTTACCTCACCGTGAAGAATATCCGAAATTCTGTCTATTATATTAGCTTTTTTCGAGCTTGCAAATGCTTCGTTCCGCGCAGAATATAGGAGCGTAACTGTATCGTTTGCCGAAGCAAAGGCGCGAGAAAAGAAGAACAGCTCGCGCGCTGCTGTAATATCCTCCGATGGCTCATCAAGAGCTCCGAGGGAGAAAAGAATGGCTCTGTCACGCTCGGTAAAGTAAGAGGAATCTTTGGGCGCTCTCGGAAATTCGGCTTGATTCACACCGACAAGGTATACGTGCTTTTTACCCGTTAATCTTATCATATCAGCCGATCCGACGGTAACAGTGTCATAAAACGAGGGAATTTTTCCTATATCCGCACTTGAAAGAAGAATTTTTAAAAGGCTTTCAAATCCTCGCACGTCAATCTTGGTTTCCCCAAGCACGAGGACCAGAGTGTCAAGAGCAGACGTGATTATCTCCCAGAGCCTTTCATTTTCTTCTGCGGCATCTGTCTCACCCAAAGAAAGCAGCTCAAGGCATCTTTCTTTTAGCTTATCTTCAACCGAAAGTGAGGTAAGAAATTTAACGAGAACCTCGGCGTATTCCTTAACCGTAGCGGCTTCGCTGAGATTTTCTTTGAATTCTGCGAGCGGGTCAATAAGCGCGTGTTTCGTTTCGTCTATTCGGCGGAGTGTTTCTGCTGCACTGTCAGAATCTGAGCTTGAATATCCGTCGGGACTCATATTCCAGAAAATTCCGTCTGTAAATCTGTCGCCGTTTATCTTCCACATTTCAGTGTAAAGTTCAAATTCGTCGCACGCATCCGAAGTTATGCCTGAAAGCCGACATTTTGAGTATGAAATTACGTCCTCTCTTTTGAAATTTGCTGATGCGGCGGCAATAGCCGTATATATGAGCTTTACCGCCTCGTATGAAGATACGTCGCGTCTTAAGGAAATGAAATGAGGCACTGCTGCCTTCGTAAACGCGGAATCTATTATTCCGAAGTAGGAGTCGGCCTCTCTTGCAACAACGGCGAAATCCTTATAGGATGCTCCCGCCATAACTCTGCGTCTTATATCCGAGGCAACAAAGGAAAACTCTTCGTACGGGTCGGATGCTTCAAAAATACGTATACGGTCGCAACAGTCAAGGTAATCTTGGCTGACTTTATCGCTGTTTTTCCATAAAAGCCTTTGCACCGCGCAAAGAAACTCGGATTTTTCTAAATCAAGCGCATCGGGGCGGACAAGCTTTTTATCAACGTTTATTCTGTCGGCAATTCTGAGTATTTTTTTTTTGGTTCTTATAATTTCCGAAAACTCAAATGAGTCGTACTCAGCCTTTGAGACGGTGAGGTGAAGAGTTACATCCGAACGCTTCATTAGCTGAGCTAAAACCTTACATTGCGGCTCTGTAAAAGAGGTGAAGCCGGATATAAAGAAGTAAACTCCGTAAAAGGCGTCCGGGCATTCTTCAAGCTTTGCCGAAAGCTTCTCGCATTCGTCTTTTGCGCTTGAATATTTTTCATCAAGCAACTTTTGGTAAAGTGTCATGATTTTGGATATATCGGAAAGCTTTTTTGAAAGTCTTGCGCTTTTTCTTATATCGTTGTTTTCGCTGAGCGCCCACAATTCATCGGCATGCGCGCCGATACTTTTCATTTCCGAAACTGCGGAAAGCGCCTTTTCAACGAGACCTGTGTTAATTTCCCTTCGTCCGTCGGTCATGTAAAGAAACGGAGATAGCTCTGTCAGCGTTTTCCACATTATAAGCGACTCGGTTCTGCTGTCAGCATATTTTGCGGCAATTCCGCCAAGAGTTCTGCAGGCAGTGTTCGCAAATCGCGTGAAGTTTGTCGCTTCAAATGTCAGTGGGGCGCTGTCGGGCAGGAATTCCGCCATTTCTTTTTCGGCGCTCACCGTCTGCTGCTCGGGAACTATAAGAAATACTTTTTTACCCTCTTTCGTCAGTCGAAGTATTTCCTCTTTCATTTCTGCGTAGGTTACGGAAGAGAAGCCGCCCTCGAAGATTTTAAGCATTCTTTTTTCCTCCCGTATATTTTTCGTCTATTTTGTAGCCACACTTGCGCGAGGAGATTATTATTTTTTCTCCGTGCACTTCGAGCTTTTCTCTGAGATAATGAATATATACGTTTATAATGCCCGCGTCCTTTTCGTTTTGCCATACGTCACGGAGAATATCTTCCTTTGATGTAAATTCGCCATCGCTTTTCATAAGTCTCTCAAGAAGAGCAAATTCAAGCTCGGTGAGCTTTATTTTTTCTTTTCTGAGATATGCGGCTCTTTCGTCGCGTGCGAGAACAAGCTGAACGTCCCGTGAGCCGCCGGACAAAATCTCCGTGAGCGTGCCGAGAGGGAAGGGAATGGAAATATCCGCACCGCCTTTGCGGCTCATAGATATGTAATTTTGAGCCTCAATGCTTGCCGTATCTGTATCGACGAGCAGAATGTCGGCGTCTTGACCTTCACCGCGCACAACGTTTACCCACTCGGGCGCATCAAGTAAAATTTTTTGAAAAAGAAAGCTGTCAGCCGTATATACGGCTACTTTTTTTTTGTTTTTTCCCATAGCTTATCCAATCTCAAAATCAGTTTTTTGTAAAATTCTAATTTATTAGAAATATTATAATAAAAATTATCAGTTTTGTCAATATCTCTGAGCAGTATAATAGGATGATATCAATTTTTGCAATGCCTTGGGCAATTTTTGCAATTGTTGAAAGTTTGGAGTTATAGTATAATAAATTCAACGATAAATATTAAAAGGAGTTGTACGTAAAATGGACAACAATATGATGAACGAACTTTATTCTATCGGTCTTATTCCTGTAATTAAGATTGAAAATCCCGATGACGCGGTTCCGCTTGCAAAGGCGCTTATCGACGGCGGACTTCCCGCTGCGGAAATCACCTTCAGAACTGCTTGCGCTGCAGAGGCTATCAAGAATATTACAGAGACCTATCCTGAGATGCTTGTAGGTGCAGGCACCGTGCTTACTACCGAGCAGGTTGACGCTGCTATCGCCGCAGGCTCTAAATTCCTCGTTTCCCCCGGTCTTAACCCCAAGGTAACCGCATACGCTCTTTCAAAGGGAATTACGATGCTTCCCGGATGCTCAAATCCCTCTGACGTTGAAGCGGCTCTTGAGCTTGGACTTTCTACCGTAAAATTCTTCCCGGCTGAAGCTGCGGGCGGTCTTAAGATGCTTAAGGCTATGTCTGCTCCTTACGGCAAGCTTAACTTCATGCCCACAGGCGGTATCAGCGCCGACAACCTTCTTGAATACCTCAAGTTTAACAAGATTATAGCTTGCGGCGGCTCGTTTATGGTAAAGGATGAGCTTGTTAAGGAAAAGAAGTGGGATGAGATTACCGCTCTTACAAGAAACGCTGTTAAGACTATGCTCGGACTTGAGTTCGTTCATATCGGAATCAACAACGAAAACGACGCTGAGGCGCAGAAGAGCGCGAAGCTCTTTGAGCTTATGTTCGGTATGCCCCTCCGTCAGACCTCAAAGTCAATCTTTGCGGGCGAGGCGTGTGAGTTTATGTGCGGCAAGGGTCCCGGAACTCACGGTCATATAGGTATCAGAACAAACTTCGTTGACAGAGCTATGGCTTACTTCAAGAGACTTGGCTTTGAGTTCGACGAGTCGAGCATAACCTATGACGAGAAGAGCGGAAAGCCGAAGTTCGTATACTTCAAGGATGAAATTTCCGGATTTGCCGTTCACCTCGTTCAGAAATAATATCAGTTGAAATAGAAAGGCTGCCTCACACAGTTTGAGACAGCCTGATTTTTAGTGTAAAGGAGGCGGTTTTTTGATTTTCGGAAAGCATATTAACCGCTATTATTTAAAATATTCTCCTATTCTCCTTCTCGGTGTTATCGCTCTTTTGCTCGTCGACTATTTTCAGCTTGAAATTCCCGAGCTTTATAAGACGGTAATCGACGGAATAAATAACGGCTCGGTCGTAGTCGGGGGAGTTGAGCGAGAGTTTAATATGGAATTCGTGCTTACGAAGATATGCGAGCCATTTATAGTTATAATTTTAGCTATGGTGGTCGGAAGATTTCTTTGGCGCGTCTGCTTCTTCGGAGCGGCAATAAAAACCGAAACCGACCTTAGAGGCAGGATGTTTGACCATGCGAAAACACTTTCTCAGGAATACTATCAGAGAAACAAGGTCGGAAATCTTATGTCGCTTTTTACAAACGATCTTGAAACTATTCAGGAGTGCTTTGGCGATGGTGTTCTTATGTTCTTTGACGCGCTTTTGCTCGGCGCTTTAGCCATATTCAAAATGGGTAAAATGGATATACGCCTTACGCTTCTTTCTCTTGTTCCGATGGTATTTCTTTTTATAGTTTCCACCATCGTCGGAAATTACATGATGAAAAAGTGGGAAATAAGGCAGGAGGTGTTTTCAAAGCTTTCGGATTTCTCACAGGAGAGCTTTTCGGGAATTGCAGTTATAAAGGCGTTTGTAAAAGAGTTTCGCGAGTTGTGGGCGTTTAAAAAGCTCAGCCGTGAGAACGAGGACGCAAACGTAAGCTTTACGAGGGCGTCTGTGCTTTTACATATATCGGTCACTCTTTTCGTTGAATCGGTAATATGCATAATCCTCGGATACGGAGGATATCTCGTCTACGTAGACAAATTCACAGCGGGCCAGCTTATAGAGTTTATGAGCTACTTTTCCTCTGTCGTGTGGCCTGTTATGGCAATTTCGCAGCTTATTGAAATGTCCTCGCGCGGTAGGGCTTCCATGAAAAGAATCTCGGAGCTTCTTGATGCCAAAGCAAACGTAGTTGACTCGGATGGCGTTCAAGACGTTGACTTTATCGGGGGAGATATAGAATTTAAAAATCTTACCTTCCGTTATCCCGACGCCGATTACGACGCGCTCTCGGACGCCTCGTTTAAGATAAATCGGGGAGAGAACGTAGGTCTTATCGGTAAGACGGGCGCGGGAAAAACCACGGTTGTCGACCTGATACTCAGAATATATAACGTTCCCGACGGAACGCTGTTTATAGACGGACACGACGTTAACTCTATTCCTATAAGGACAGTCAGAAAATTCTCCGCATACGTTCCGCAGGATAATTTCCTTTTCAGCGATACGATAGAGAATAATATCGCATTTGCCACTGACGATAAGGATAAAGAAAAGGTTATACGCGCGGCAACTCTTTCAGACGTTCACGAAAATATATCCGAATTTAAAGAAGGGTATTCAACAGTCCTCGGTGAGCGCGGCGTAACCGTCTCGGGCGGTCAGAAGCAAAGAATTTCTATCGCGAGAGCGCTTATGAAGGACGCGTCTATACTCATTCTTGACGATTCTGTTTCCGCGGTTGACACGGGCACGGAGCGCGTGATAATCGATAATCTAAAGGCTAACAGACGCGGTAAGACTACGATACTTATATCACACAGAATATCTACGGTCGAAAATATGGATAAGATAATATTTATTGATGACGGAAAAATTCTTGACGTCGGCGCGCACTCGGAGCTTATAGAAAGATGCCCCGAATATAAAACCATGGTTGAGCTTCAAAGGCTTGAGGAAGAGAGGGACGCGCAATGATGAAATATTATCCCTTTCTTATCACCGGCGCGATAATAGGAACGTTTACCCTGGTATTTATTCTTGCTTACGCCTTTATGAAGAATAAAAAGGAAGCCGTCGGCTTTGACAGAAATATGAAGGACAGCGAGATAATTCGCAGAATGGGTAAATATATTAAGCCTTATATACCCGAGTTTTCAGCGGCTATTTTCATAATGCTCATATCAATAGGCTACGATATAGCATCTCCTCTTCTCGTTAAGAATATTGAGGAGATGATCAAGGACGATTTTGAGATGTCAAGGCTGCTTGCGACGGTAGCCGTTTACGCGGGAGTGCTTATAGTTTCCCTCGTATGCACCTATATTCAAGCTATCATACTTCAAAAGGTGGGACAGAAGATGCTCTCCGCAATGCGTGAGGAGGTTTTTGTTCATATCGAAAGTCTGTCTCATGACCAGCTTAATCACATTCCCGTAGGAAAGCTCGTCACAAGAGTCACAAATGATACAAACTCGATATCGATGCTTTTCACGAGCGTTCTCGTTAATCTTCTTAAGAACATATTTCTCGTATTTGCAGTCCTTGCGGCTATGCTTCTTCTGAACTACGCGCTTACGCTTATGGTGCTTTGCTTCGTGCCGTTTATAGTTCTTTTCACTATGATATTCAGAAAATTTCTGCGCCGCGCATACAGGCAGGTAAAGGATGCTACGACGGATATCAATACATATCTTTCCGAAAACCTTTCGGGAATGAAGATAACGCAGATTTTCAACAGAGAAGAAAAGAAAATGGCAGAGTTTTCGGAGAAAAACAACGGACTCGGAAAAGCCAAGGAACGCGAAATTATGGTGTTCGGTATTTTCAAACCCGCGGTATATATGCTATATATAACCTCTGTTATGTGCCTTTTATATCTAGGCGCGCGAGGCGTTATAGAGGACACAGAGTTTTTCGGTCAGCAGATGACAGCAGGAATACTCGTCGCGTTTTATATGTATATACAGAAGTTTTTTACGCCTATACAGAATCTTGCGGACCAGTTTAACAGAATGCAGGCGGCGTTTGCCTCGGCTGAAAAAATATTTACCGTTCTTGATATGAAGCCTGAGGTCGTAGACGAGCCGGACGCGATAGAGCTTGACTCGGTGCGCGGTGAAATTGAGTTTAAAGACGTGTGGTTTGCCTACGTACCGGGCGAATGGGTGCTTCGCGGAGTCTCGTTCAAGGTAAAGCCTAAGGAAACGGTTGCCTTCGTCGGATCGACCGGCTCGGGAAAAACAACGATACTTTCGCTTATTTGCCGTAACTACGATATTCAGAAGGGCGAAATTCTTATTGACGGAATAAACATAAGAAAAATAAAAATATCATCCCTTCGCCGCCACTTCGGTCAGATGCTTCAGGATGTATTTCTTTTCAGCGGCACGATACGCTCTAATATAATTTTGCGCGATGAAAGTATTACGGACGAGGAAGTAAAAAACACCTGCGATTACGTTAATGCAAGTCACTTTATAAGCAAGCTTTCGGGCGGATTTGACGAGGAGATAAGAGAGCGCGGAAATAATCTTTCCGCAGGTCAGAGGCAGCTTCTCTCATTTGCGCGAACGATTGTTCATAAGCCGTCTGTTATGATTCTTGACGAGGCTACCGCGAATATAGACACCGAAACCGAGCAACTTATTCAGGATTCCCTTGAAAAGATGAAAAACATCGGCACTATGCTCATAGTTGCGCATAGGCTCTCTACCATACAGCACGCCGATAATATCATCGTTCTCTCAAAAGGCGAGATAGTTGAGGAGGGAAATCATTTCGAGCTTCTTGAGAAGCGCGGAAAGTATTACGGGCTCTATACTCTGCAGTATAATAAAGAAAAGCTTACTTCGGAACAAAAATAAAAAATGCGGGGCATTCTCATTGAGAATAGCCTCGCTTATAATTTCTAAAGCAATCAACAAATCTATTTTATCATAATTTCGTGTGCTTGTAAAGAGGTTTTTGTAAGAATTACACAATTTCTACATTTTCAACAAAAAATAATTATAAATTACTTACAAATTGCCTATTGCACAGCGCCTCAATTTATGCTATAATGAAGATGCAGAAAGGAAAGGTACAGTCCAATGGCAAGTTAAATCAGGAATCAAAGCTCCAATGAAAGTAAAGGTATTGGTCCAATGATAAGTTAATTCAAAATTCAAAATGCCAATGAAAGTAAAGGTACAGTCCAATGAAAAAGTAAGACGTGACTTTTTCGAAAGGAAAGGTAAACTTAAGCCGAAGGTAATAAACACGGCGGTGCTACGCATTACATAGATTAAATAAATTTTAATAAGATTATATAAATTAAATAGATAAGCAATGATATAAAGGCGGTTTAAGTTTATAAATATTCCCTGTCGGAAAAGTAGAAAAATCAGAATCCTTTTGTAAAGACAAAAAACGTAATAATTGAGCTGTTTCGGTTAGAAAGATGTGAATGAGGTTTGTGGGGATTTGTTTGGTTGCGTTAAGGTTTCTTGCAAAAGGCATTTAAGGAAAGAGAGGATAACCAAAAGATGTTAGATATTAAGAGCGAACATAAGTGACCCTTGGTTGCGTAGGTTAAGATGCAGCCAAGGGTCACTTTTTTATTATTTAAACAATTTTGAAGAATATTATATTTAAATAATGAATTATAGCGTTTTACCGTGATATAATAACCTCAAGCATAACAAGAATTTTGGGGGAGCGCAATGTCATACGTCGCAAATAAGAAAAGATATTCCGAAATGGAATACAGAAGGTGCGGAGAGAGCGGATTAAAGCTTCCCGCCGTATCGCTTGGACTTTGGCACAATTTCGGTGCCGGAGACGATTTTGAAAATATGAAGAAAATGTGCTTTACCGCATTTGACCTCGGAATAACGCATTTCGACATTGCTAATAATTACGGCAGACCCGCAGTGGGAAGCGCGGAAGAGAATTTCGGAAAAATCGTGCGTGAGTATATGCGCGCGTACCGCGACGAGATGATAATCAGTACTAAGGCGGGCTATCAGATGTGGGACGGACCGTATGGGGATTTTGGCAGCCGAAAGTATCTTATCTCAAGCCTTGACCAGAGCCTGCTTAGACTCGGGCTCGATTACGTGGATATTTTTTACCATCACCGTCCCGACCCGGAAACTCCGCTTGAAGAAACCATGGGCGCGCTTGACTATGCGGTAAAAAGCGGAAAGGCGTTGTACGCAGGACTTTCAAATTACGACGGCGAGAGAATGCGCCGTGCGGCAGAAATATTACGGGAGCTGAAATGTCCGTTCGTTATTAATCAGAACAGATATTCGATGTTCGACAGGACGGTCGAAAATAACGGACTTTTGTCCGCTGCTGAGGATGAAGGGAAGGGAATTATAGTTTTCAGTCCATTGGCGCAGGGATTACTGACGGACCGGTATCTTAACGGAATACCTGAGGACAGCAGAGCAAGAACGAGCGGTATATTCCTGAAGGAGTCGTCGGTAACCGAAGAAAAGCTCGAAAAGGCGAGAGCGCTTAACAAAATAGCTGCCGAGAGGGGTGAGAGCCTCGCGCAAATGGCGCTTTCCTGGGTTCTTAGAAAAGATGCGGTAACGAGCGTTCTTATAGGCGCGTCAAAGCCTTCGCAGATAGAAGAGAACGTTGCTATACTGAACAGCAAGCCTTTTAGTGAGGACGAGCTTTCAAGAATAGATAAAATAGCGTTGTGAATATAAAAAGAGCGGCATAA
>JAZSGJ010000066.1:0-14144 GCA_045532675.1 Eubacteriales bacterium
CTTTTTACTTTATTACATACAAATTTCACAAAGCAAATTGTTAATACTGCTGAAAATTAAAACTTAGTAAAGAACTTCTTGAAAGTATTGCTTATATATGGTAAAATAATACAGAGTGTTTTATAGATATTCCTTTACGCGCACAAGTCAATTTATTAATACGATTAATACAGTTTTGGGAGAAATAATATGAAAAGAAACGTTAAAATCTTACTGATAATTTTTGCAATCGCTCTTCTCTCCTGTTTAGTAGCCCTCTCGGTTACGGCAAGCGGAGAAGATGCACCAACCACTCCGACAGACGGTTATTATTTCCAAGTTTATGACCCAAACGGAACGGTTACGAAATACACCGATCCCGAAGCCTTTGATTCGGCTATAAAAGAAGCGGTAGACGGAGCGGTTATAACTCTTCTTTGGGATATTGAAGAGGACGATAACGATGGTGCTATCTTAGTTGGCTCGGCAGCTACCGAAAATGATTCGAGAAAGATATACTTGGACCTTAACGGACACTATTATTCTTTCGTGCGCAAAACGACTAGTGGAAAAACATTTAGCTTTGAAATCTGTGACTACGTTGAATTAAATGTATATTCCTCGAAGCCCGGAGGAAGAATATATAATTATAAGCTTACGAATGCGGAAAAGCCAAAAGCACTTTTCGTGCTTAGAAATACAAATGCGGCGCTTAATCTCGGTGAGGTTACTCTTGATAACACCACCTATCCCGGAGACAACCTTTCCACCTACAGCGCAGGCCTTGTAGATATAAAAGATAACAGTACAAACGATGCAAATATAAGAGTAAATATCAAAGGCGGTACTTACTCACAGAATATGAATAGCAGTGTGGCGCTTATCGAACATTCGGCAAACGAAGCAGGAGCCTCGGATCGCATCATAAACGTAGAGGACGCGAAGCTGATATCTACACGCACGAACATCTACGGTGCATCTAGCGGAGCTTCTCCAACCGGAAGCGTAACCTTCAAAAACTGTTTAATATACTCCACGGCAACGAATGCGATAGGCTCGTACCACGAAAGCGCAAGCCTCACTTTTGACGGATGCAGATTTTACGGAAATATCGGTGAAATAAGCGATAAAATCACCCTTAACGACTGTATGTTTGCAAGCAGCGCATCCTATTCAACCAATAAACATCTTGTAAGAACCTACGTTAAAGAATCCTTCGATTTAAATTCATTCAGCTGTGAAGAAGACGGCACTGTGAATTCCGGGTCATATACAACCCCCACCACCGAAAAAATTGAAATTGAATATATTTATGTTACCGGTGATGACGGATCGTACGCAACTATAACCTGGGACGCAAATGAAGTGCTTGGCAAAACTCTCCAACAAGAATGGAACGTGGGAGCAACACCTATCCCGCCGTCCTCATTAATCGTAGCACAGACAGACGTCTATAAATACGAGTTTGATAAAGCGGAATCCGTTACCGATGACGCAACCTACACTCTCCGCGGCTATGCGGCTTTCGGAATTAAAGCAAACCTTAACCTTTCGGATAAATTTACTTTTAATATTTATATTCCGAAGGATATATACGACAGTCATATAACCGGTTTGTATATAAACTCAATCGAGCAAACGAATCCTAGCGAAATTAAAATAGACAGTGAGGATTATTACTGCGTTTCAAAGCCCGTTAATGCTAATGAAGCAGATAAAAGCTTTACTCTTTTAATAAAAGTTAAAGGTTATAACGGTCACGTAATTGAGCAAAGCTACGAATTTTCCGTCTCAGGCTATATAGAGAAGGTTTTGGCGGGCAATTACGGTGAAAAAGCAAAAGAGCTTGCAGAGGCTACAAAAATCTATATTTCCGCGCTTAAATGCTACATAAGCGCAAATGGAGAAACCGAAAGCGTCTCATACACACCGAACAAAACCGGCTCAATGACGTCAGTAAATACCTACGTAAAGACCGCGCGTCTTATGTTTAAGGAATCTATAGCTTTCAGATTTTATTCGGACAGCACTCCCGAAATAATGCTTTTACTCCCCGCGAGTGACAAGGACGGAAAAATCATAACCGAGCAAACACCGATTGAAGCCGGTGATTGGAATACGGTTACAGATAACTCCGAGCTTGAAGGATGCGGAAAATATTACATCGAAGTTATACTTCCCGTAAAATTCCTTAACGGGGGAGTTACAGTTACGGTAGGAGAAAACAGCGGAAGCTTCTATCTTGACGATTACATCAGATACGCAAACGCGAATTTTTCATCAGAAACGAATCTTATCAACCTTGTAAATTCTATCGGTAACTACGCTAAAGCCGCTCTTGCTTACGCTGACGTAAATTCAGGCGATCAGTCGCCAAGGGTTGATTTCTTAGTTAACGGTGAAAGTATAGATAAGATTATTTACGATGAAAACAGCTTAACCGCAGCCGAAAATCTCAGGGAGCTTATAGAAGCCAAAACAAACTCTGAGCTCGAATTAGTTCCGTATGATGAAATAAGCAACGCAAATAATGCGATTATCCTTTCGCTCGTTGAGCCGTCGGTTGATTACGACGCGAGAGTTTCGGTTGACGAAGACAATCTTTTAATCAGCTTCAGCTTGAAATCGTTTATAGACGAAGCGGCAAACCTTTTTATCAAGGATTTTATAACGTACGCTGATTCAGATATAAAATTCGAAACGGATGATGTAAAAAATTACTTTACCGATGAGCTATATTACTCTGATTTCGGCGCTGTCGGCGACGGTGAAACCAATGATTTCTTCAACCTTAAGGCCGCGCACGACCACGCAAACGTATCAAAACGACACACGGTTAAAGCCGAGTCAGGAAAAAAATACCTTATAAACGAAACCCGTGTTAACGGAACAGGTGCTGTTCAGTATATATCCATAAAAACCAACGTAGACTGGTGCGGCGCTGAAATAATAATTGATGATACTGATATTTTAACCACTGACGGAACAGGAAGATCAAAAAGCAACGTTATAGAGGTAGAGTCTGATTATGCGAATATTACAATAACCGATTCCCAAATACTGAATGAACTTGCGGGAATCGGTGAGGGTACGAAAATAATTAACCTTGGGCTTGATTATCCGGCACTTATCACTGTGTATAACGAAGATCACAAGGTGTACAGAAGAAAAAAGTCAGATGGGCAGGAAGAGGGCGACCCCCAAGCTGAAATAATTCTTATTGATGCCGAAGGCAACGTTGATGATTCAACGAAGTTTATGTTTGATTATGAGAAAGTAACGAAGGTTATTGTACACAGAACGGACGTTGAGCCGATTACCCTCAAAAACGTAACGTTCACAACGAGAGCAAGCGGTGAGAAAACAAATACAGAGGCAGAAGCTTATATCAAGCGCGGTTTAAACGTTTCAAGGGCAGGTACAGTGGTTGAAAACGTCAAGCATTACGTTGAAGGGGAGGTTACGATAAATGACCAGAAAGGGGAAAATGACCAGGAAACCGGTTATTACGGAGCGGCTTATCACGGATTCTTTTACGCGACCAACACGAACGACGTTCTTTTCAAGAACTGCGTGCTTACGGGCAGAAGATGCTACTCGCATTCTTCATACGATTTCGAGGCAAAATGGGTAAATAAAATTCGTCTTGAAGGCTGTATACAGTCTAACTTCTATCTGAAAATAAACGAGGTCGGAACAACGTCTCCCGCTTTCACTCTTTCCTATGACCAAAGCGGTGTTCCGACTGTAACGCCCGAGGAGGGCGCACTTTCCAGCATGAGTTTAATTTCCGGAGTCAACGGAAAGAGCAAAATCTGCTGGGGTATCGGCGGAACGAATTACTGCAAGAATCTGGATTGCATAAACAGCGTTCTTTCGCGCATTGACGCGCATTGCGGTCTCTATGACGGCAAAGCGGTCGGAACAACCATAAACTGCTTTGCTCTTGTCGGAAAGGGAGAATTCCTTATCGATAATTGCACTTGGATTGCAGCCGATGAAGGAGAGGCAGCTAATTCCGTGATATATCTGCGTGACGATTACGGCTCACCTTGGGAAGGAACCATCACGATTAAGAATACCGTGTTAGAGAATTACAAGAATGAAAACGGTGACGTAACCGATTTCGGTATTGTATTCCATAAATACCGTAACATGTACTTCGGCTACGACTGCTATTTCCCGAACGTTGTACTTGATAACGTTGAAATTGCGAACGCAGCGGATGGAGCAATTGTAGATTTTATTTATCCGGGATGCGCGGTTATTGACAAGGATATTCATCTTGATACCTACGGCGGAGAAAATCTGAACCCCGTTGTTCCGCCCGAATATATCACAATTAAAAACAATAAAAAGGGATATAAATACGATATTCCCGACAACGACTTCTTCGCAAAAACTGAAATTAAAGAACTCGAATCTGAGCCTACGTTTGTAACAAAAGAAGAGGATTCTCCTATCGTAGACGTTACAGTAGGCAAATAAAAAAACAAAGGTTGCCTTGAATGCAAATTTGAGGCAGCCTTTTTGTTATAAAAAAATTGACATTACTATTATAAAACGGTAAATTAAAACAAATATATAAAGTATAAAGTTGACATATTGCTCGGAGGGAGATTATATATGAAAAGACCGCTTAAAATTACCGCGCTTTTTGTCGAAAATTTATAACAGTATTTAAAAGCCCGTAATATAAAAAGCCTTGGCGCCGGGGGATATGCGCCAAGGTGTTGACAGTTAATTTTTAATTTTGCTCTTTTTTCTTTTTTGCGATAATCAAAATAGCTGTTCCTATTGCTAACGTAGCAACAGTTACGATAGCAACCGCTATCCAATTTGCGTTTTTCAGTCCGGAGAAAATGAATTTTCCCGTTTCCTTATCCTGAAGGCAGGGAGCTATCAGCCATACGTCAACTATGCAGCCGAGAAGGTAAGAAGCACCCGCAGCAAGATAGAGCGAGGAATCTCCCTCTGTAAGATGTCCGCTCGCGACACGCGCAGGCGTTGGGCGTGAAAAATCGATTACTCCGCCGAGATAGTATGCTACCGCGGCAAGTATTATTGCTTCGGGAAGCATATAAGTCGCGTTATAGCCTATCGAATATATAAGCGCGGCTTCATTCGGAATGGAGAGCCCCGCCCATACGGTTGCGCCGGATATAACGTGGCATATATAGCGCAAAACGGATACGAGAACCGTTCCGTATACAAGAGCGTTTCTTTGCGATTTTGTTACCTTGCGGAAAATTCCGCCAAGACCTACTACTGTAAACGCAACTACGTAGTCAAGCATTATTACCGCAAGAACAGACTGCCATCCCGTTACGTAGGAAAGGTCGTTAAGGCCGAGTAGCTGTTGAATCGCGGCATATACGAGACCCGAGCCGAGTCCCCAGCCAATTCCGTTTCTGTAGGCGAGTATAACCATCGGAAGCATAGAAGCTATGGTAACCGAGCCGCCGTAAGGCATTTCAATAAGCTTAAAGATGCTGAGCACCGTTGCGAGTGACACCATCATTGCGCTCTCAACCAGCGCGCGAACTGTTTTTTGAGTATTCAATCCGAATACCTCCTAAAAATAAAATACCGCACAGGATGAACATCCGTGCGGTAGAGTACTTTTAAGAAAAACTTAACTATCTTCCTACGACGGCATTATCCGTATCAGGTTAAAGGGTTTGACTACAGTCATCTCAGCGCATGGCACCCCTGATGTTATTCTGTTCGGTTCGACAAGATTATAGCACATAGTGGGACTCTTGTCAATACATTTTCCTAAATTTTCTGAATCACGAGCAGTGTTCCTTCCTCTGCACTTATCTCTGCTTCGCTTTCTGTAAAGTGGTTTGAAACGCCGAGAGGAAAGCTTGGCGTGAGAGTTCCGCCATCAAGCCCGTAATACAATCCTTTTATACGTACACCGGTGCAGTCGCCGCCAAAAGCAAATACCGATATTCCGTCACCCGCCTTACCGCGCACCCGTGTAGCTTCTTTTTTCACGGCGTAGGCGATATATCCGTCACCGATAAGCTTTGCATTGTTGCCGTTGTTTTTTATATAGCTGAGTAAACAATAGTTTGCAAAGGTGTGGTCGGGACGTCCGCCGACGCCTCCGTGCAGCACAAATTCGGAATATCCGCGGCGTGCTCCTTCAAGATATGCAAGATGCATATCTGTTTCATCCTTTTCAACCTTGTGTCTTAAAATTTCAACACCGTGCGGGATTTTTTCTATAGAATCCATATCACCTATAAGAAGGTCGCAACGTATACCGCGGGTTAATAATACTTCATATCCTCCGTCGGCGGCAATTACAAGGTCGTCTTTTTTTGGTGAGAAGCTTCCAAAAAATTCTCCCGCTCCTACTATATAGCAAATACCCATATCATATTTCCTTATGAAGATCAAGCATTTCGTCAAGAGCGCGCATAACACCGAGCTTGCCGTATTCGTAGGTAAGTCCGCCCTGCATATAAGCGGTGTACGGCTCACAGAGGGGGCCGTCGCAGGAAAGCTCGTTCGTAGCGCCTGTGACGAAGGTTCCCGCCGCCATGATTTCCGGATGCGGATATCCGGGCATGTCACCCGGCTCGGGAATGCAGTATGCCTCAACCGGTGAGCCCATTTGGATACCCTTGCAGAATTTTATAAGCTTATCGGCAGAGTGAAGGTCCATTGTCTGAACTATGTCGGTGCGCTTTTCGTCGTATTTCGGAGAAACGTCTGAAAATCCCGCAAGCTCAAGCAGTCTTGCCGCAAATGCCATAGATTTGAGAGTTGACGCGACAGCCGCAGGCGCCATAAAGAATCCCTTGTAAAAGGATGCGAGCTGATTGAAATTAGCGCCCAGACTTTTGCCGACACAGGGGGCGGTCAGCCTTTCCGCAATGTCTTCGATAACGTCTCTTTTGCCAACGCAGTATCCGCCGCTTACGGCAAAGCCCGCTCCGAGATTTTTCATCATTGAGCCAACGAAAGCGTCAGCGCCTACGTCGGTCGGTTCTCTGTCCTCGGTAAATTCACCGTAGCAGTTGTCAACCATAACGACGGTTTCGGGGGAAATCGCTTTTACCGCCTTGATAGCCTCTTCTATTTTGTCGATTGTAAGACTTTTTCTCTGAGAATATCCGCGGCTTCTCTGAATTGCCGCGACACGCACCCCGCCAAGTCTTAGTCGGGCTTTTATTGCCTCAATATCAAAATCGTCACCGATAAGGTCGATCTCTTCATATCTAATGCCGCACTTGATGAGAGAATTTCTGCTATCACCCGCAGTTCCTATAACGCTTTTTAGCGTGTCGTACGGCTCGCCTGAAATGTATAGAAGGGTATCGCCGTGCTTAAGAAGTCCTCCAAGTGTCACAGCCAATGCATGCGTTCCCGACATGAGCTGTGGGCGCACAAGAGCATCCTCCGCACCGAACACCTTAGCGTAGATTTCCTCGAGCTTATCTCTGCCCGTGTCGGTGTAGCCGTAACCTGTTATCTCAATGAAATCGGCTGTTGAAACTCTGCATTCCTGAAAAGCGGAAAGCACCTTTGCCGAGCAGAAGAGCGCATTTTCTTCAATTTTTCTGAATACCTCCCGGCAATCATCCTCCGCCTGCTTTGCAAGAGATGCCGTATAATCGCTAATGTTATATCCGTAATACATGTTTTATCCTTAATTCAATAGTTTTATATAGTCTTCGTTAATCTTGGTTTCTTTCGCTTTGATAGCTATTACCGTGTCAATATTTTTTCGCCTTCGATATGCACTGCAAGCTTTTTTAATGCCGAGTTGTCAACGGAATTTACGGGGAAAGGTGACACGGGAGGAAAATTTTTGTCTTTACGGTTTTGCGTAAATTAAAAAATCCTTTTGTTAATCACACGTATAAGTCGACTTCTATATTGAGTTTTCCTTTTTTTGATGTGGTTTCGTATCCTCTGTATATCATTCTGCCGTATCCGCGAACGCTGATTACCTCGTCTTTTTTAGGAACGTAAGAATTGTTTTCGCAAAGCCGTCCGTCAACGTATACGAGGCGTTTATGAAAAAGCGAGAGAGAATCGTCACGCGATATTGAATACACCTTTGCAATTACCGCATCTACTCTTTCACTGTTTGCCTGAATTTTTTTGTGCTCGGTTCTGTAAAGCTCACCCTCGGGGAGCGCATCGGCAACCGAAAGCTTCACGTCGGTGTGCTTAACTCTTTTTAGTTCGGATAAAATATAAGGCGCTATGTCTTCTTTTGCGAAAATATAACCAACGTTGTCAACTATGGGAATATCTCCGAGAGTTGAGCGCTCTATTCCGAGATTGAGTATAGCTCCAAGGAAATCTCTGTGCGTAAGCTTGTCCGCAAATTTCTGTGAGATTGGCTCGGCTTTAACGCAAACTATGGGGAAGGGCTCGGTATAACCGAGAGTTTCTTCGTCTCCGAAGCGAATCATGATTCGTTCGGCAGAAGCTACGCCGCCGAAAGCGGTGTACGGTATACCGCGGAAATTTTGCTTTGCCTCGTTAAATAACGCTTGCTCGGCAAGACCGAGAAAGTCGGTGAACATATATATTCCGGCGTTATAAGATTTGTTCGCAAGCTCGGTGAATCTTTTCTTCAAAAGCTCGTTTTCTTCCATTTTGTTAAACTTATTCCGTCAAGGTTCATTGTTTTCTTATATTTTTTCGAAATTAAAGAGTGTTCATGTCAACGGGATACATGATTTTAAGCTGATTGATTTTCGACTCGTATGCCTTGCGGCGCTTCTCGTTAAGAAGTCCTGCTTTTATTTCGTCTTTGATTTCGGAATATTCCATCTCTTTTGCGGCATTTTTTGCGTTAAGCTTGATTAAGTGATATCCGAACTGAGTTTTAACGGGAGCTGCGGTAATCTCACCGACCTCCATTTCAAAAACAGCCTTGTCAAATTCGGGTACCATCTGTCCGTGCGCAAAATCGCCAAGGTTTCCGCCCGCTTCTTTTGAAGGACAGGATGAATATTCCTTCGCCGCATCCTCAAAGCTTTTTTTGCCTGAGGTGATTTCTTCGTATATCTGCTTTGCCTTGTCTTCGCTGTCAACGAGAATGTGGCTTGCGTTCACAGTCTCACCCGTCGAAAACTGAGCTTTATTGTTTTCATAATATTCCTGAGCTTCACTGTCCGTAACGCTTGCTGATGAAATGGCCTTCTCTCCCGCGTAGCTTATAAGAAGGTTGTCCTTGAGCCTTGCGAGCTGCTCTCTGAATGCGGGCTCTGCCTCGTAAAGGTTGCGTCTTGCGTCAAGCAAAAGAAGCTTGTTGCCTATAAGCTGATTAAGAACGGTGCGTTTGCCTTCGGGACTATTGTATGCCTGTCCTCTCTGTCCGAGACTAATTATGAATTCGTTAACCTCTTTTTCGGTAATTGTAAGTCCGCCTACCGTAGCAAGAATTTTGTCTGCCATTTTTATCTCCTTTGAATAATTCTTATTAATTTTTTATTCTTAGCCCCTTGGGGTAATGATTTTTGATTTTACCGAGAGAGACCTTTCCCCCTCCGATTGGCGCGCCCTCATAGGTAATAACGCAGAAGCCGCCGTCTGAAATTTGTTTT
Organism: Eubacteriales bacterium; assembly: GCA_045532675.1. GTDB lineage: Bacteria > Bacillota > Clostridia > Oscillospirales > CAG-272 > UBA1740. The sequence continues at coordinate 9,561 of JAZSGJ010000066.1, forward strand.
GCTTCTATTTCCTCTCCCCTTAAATATTTCGCAATTCTGACATCGCCCGCTTTAAAATCCTCCTGCTTCAGAAACAAGCTGCCGTATGCAGAAAAAAATTGATGAGAAGGGAAGAAAAGACCCTTTTCAACCGTTCCCGCAAGTACGCCTGCCGAAAATACGGATTTAGGTGGAACAGGGAACCCGTGTGACAAAATTACGATATTGTCACCGACTTTGGCTATTCTGCCTTCTGGCGTATGCTTGAGGCAGGCGTTAATGAAGCGCGTGATAGCGGCATTTTCATCCTTTGAGAGAGGTTTTGTTGCATCTTTGTAAAGTATAGTTTGCAAAGCCTCGGCATTTTCCCGCTTTTTCATTAATGCTATGAACTGCCCCTCACCCTCGGAAACATGCGGATAGAAGCGCCGAGTCAGATGAAGACTGCCGCATTTTGCTCCGTCAAAGGTTATGCCGGGACGAGTTACGTCCGAAAGCTCTTTTTTTACCGGAACAAGATCAAAATCTTCATTTTCGGAAAGAAATTTGTCAACTGTCATTTCGTTTTCTTCAATGGAATAGGTGCAGGTGGAATAAAGTAAATATCCGCCCGGCTTAACGAGGGGTGAGGCGTTTTTCATAATATCCCGCTGCCTTTTCGAGCATGCTATGACGTTTTCTTCACTCCACTCCGACACCGCCTCATCACTTTTTCTGAACATACCCTCGCCCGAGCAGGGAACATCTGCTATAACGAGGTCGAATATTGCCGAAAACATCTTCGGTAATTCTTCCGTATCGAGTGAGGTGACTATCGCGTTTTTAATCCCGAGTCTTTCAAAATTTGAAACGACGGTTTTCGCTCTTTTCGGAACGTATTCGTTTGAAAGAAGAAATCCCGAATCGCCTATTTTAGCCGCCGCCTGTCCCGATTTGCCGCCGGGAGCCGAGCACATGTCAAGCACTTTCCAACCGGGTAAAATGTCAAGCGCATTGGCCGTCGCCATTGCTCCGGGATCTTGTATATATATCATACCGGAATGATGCTCGGGGCTGTTTCCTATACCCGATGAATTTCTGATTATATATCCGTCATCGGTATAGGATAGCGGTATCAGATTTTCACCAAAGACGCTTTCTATTTTGTCCTTGCTTGTCTTAATCGTGTTAACGCGAAGTCCGCGCACTGCCTCTTTAGTAAGGACGTCGGAAAACGCTTCGTATTCTTCACCGAGAAGCGCTGACATTCGCATTTTAAATTTTTCATTGAGCATAAGCACCCCTCCGTTTTTCTTTTCTCCTTGCTATTATAAACTATTTGTCGGGCAAAGTCAATATTATAAATATTTTATTTATAAAATCATTGACATATCACGATTTAAGTGATATACTGTTGTAGCGCAAGCAGGTACGCAAATTTCATGAAAAAGGAGTATGCCGTGGAGATAAAAAGTGTCACAAAAAACGGAATAGATATATACGAATACAGAAATCCGTCTCTGCACGGCTTCTTTATTTCGCTTTTTGTTCGAGCGGGAAGCATGTATGAATCGGAAAGCGAAAACGGGATAACGCATTTTCTCGAGCATATTTCGATAAGAAACGTTAATCGACTTATGGGAGGTAAGCTTTATTCGGAGCTTGACAGGTACGGTGTTGAGTTCAACGCATCAACATATTCCGAGATGGTTCAGTTTTACATTTGCGGAGCATCAAAGAATTTTTCGTTTGGTGCGGATATAATAACTAAACTTTTTTCACCTATAATTCTGTCAAAGGACGAGATTGATACCGAGAGAAGAAGGATAAAGGCAGAAATAAGAGAAGGGGATGACAAAAACTCTCTTCTCACATTTACAAATGGCATAGTCCATAGCGGAACGTCGCTTTCGCGTTCAATAATCGGAACGGCCACGGGAGTTAACAAAATAAGCGCAAAGCGCCTTGAGGATTACAGAAAAAGGATTTTTACAAGGGATAATGTATTTTTCTATGTGACGGGCAATTTCACAGATGATGATATCCAAGAACTTTCATCTCATATCGAAAAATACAGCATTTCACCTTCTGTCGCTCCGCGGGAAAATATGGCACCGTGCAGCAAAGAGCATTTTCAGCGCTTGCCGAAGCTCCATATCAAAAGCTCGGATTTTACGTCAGTGCGTTTCACCTTTGATATTGATATGAATAAGGTCACAGTACCCGAAACCGACCTTCTTTACGATATGCTCCTTTCGGGATATAATTCGCGGTTTTTTATAGAAATGAGTGAGCTTCGCGGCTTGTTCTACGATATTACGGGCGCTGTTGAAAGATATCGCAATATAGGCGAGCTTTATTTCACCTACGAATTGAAAAGCAACGACCTCATGGAAGCTGTAAAAATGACGGTTGATATACTTAACGAGTTTAAAAATTCTCTTTACGATGCGCCCGATCTTATGAAAAGTGCCTACGTTGATAATGCGGATATGCTGTATGACGATGCGCGTGAATTTAACTTTACAATGGCGTATGATAATCACATAATGAATCTCGGCTACTCGTCTCTGGAATGCCGTAAAGCGGCTTACGATAACGTAAGTGCTGAGGATATAAGGCGGGCAGCGTGTGAAATTTTCAAGCCCTGTAATCTGACACTTACCGTAAAGGGAAACAAAAAGAAAATTAACAACCCGGAAATAGAAAAAATCATTTTGGATTTGAAATAGCGGAAGATAGGGTATTAAATAAAAATAAGTTAAGGGGGCTAGCTCATTAAGCTAGTCGCAAAAAAAGAAAAAGCGACAGCTTTTTACCGTAAAGGTATTGAGCTGTCGCTTGCTTTATTGTATAATTAAATTGCTACAAATAACCCTACAAGAAAGCGAGATAATTATACAACAATGAGAGATAAAAATCAAGTAGTTTTGCCATTGAATTTAGGAATTTGTATTCCTGAGGGAGATTTTGTATTCAAAGTAGCAGAAATTTGCGAGAGCTTGGACTATACAGAGTTGTTCAATACATACCTTCGCAGTTGGAGAAAAATAAATCCAATAACAATGTTTGAGCTGCTGGTGTTTGGATATATGGAACGCAAATTTTCATCATATGCAATCGAAAAGGCTTGCCGTACAGATATAAGGTTTATGTGGCTTCTTGCAGGAGAACCGGCACCAAGTGTAGCAACAATAAAGAGGTTTCAAAGTGAGAAATTATCCGAAGCCATAGAAGGACTTTTCTACCAGTTTGTAAATAAACTTTACGAAATTGGAGAGATAAAATTCAAGAATCTTTTCGTAGACGGAACCAAGATAGAAGCATATGCAAACAAGTATACGTTCGTGTGGAAAAGCGCTATCGAAAAGAACCTTGCAAAGCTTGAAAAGAAGATATCTGCGCTCCTTTTAGTACTGTGTGAGAGGTACGGTTTTAATGAAAGCATTTCTCTTGAAGCGTGCTATGAGCAGCTTTGCTTGCAAGCACAGTGGGTAAATCTTGTGTTCGCATCCGGTAAAGGAAAGCATAAGACACAGCTTCAAAGGGATATTGAAGTTTTAAAGGAATACATAGATAAAAAGGCTGAATATTGCTCGTATCTCGGCAAATTCGGTAACAGAAACAGCTTTTCAAAGACAGATATTGATGCAACCTTTATGCATATGAAAGAAGACCATATGCAGAACGGACAGCTTAAACCCGGATACAATATACAGATAGGTGTAGAAAGTGAATATATTGTAGGTGTTGGTTCTTTCTCTAACAGAAATGACGTAGGCACTCTAATACCTTTTCTTAACAGAATAAGAAAACACACCAACAGAATATTTGAGAACATAATAGCAGATGCAGGATACGAAAGCAGCGAGAATTATCTGTATCTCGAAGAAAACGGGCAAAACTGTTTCATTAAACCTCAAAATTACGAGATAAGCAAGAAAAGAAGCTACAAGGCTAATCCGTATACCGTAGAAAATATGCCTTACGATGCAAAGCGTGACGAATACACCTGTCCTGACGGAAGAAGGCTTAAATTTAGAAGCGAAAGCAAGAAGACTACCGAGAACGGATATACAATTTCAACCAAGTATTACAGCAACGACAAGTGCGGAAGATGTCCTTATAGAGATAAATGCAACAAATCTAAAAACGGCTACAGAACAATTAAGGTAAACCAAGTAATACTTGAACACAGACCGAAAGCACTTGAAGCATTAACGAGTGAGGAAGGAACACTTCTTCGTATGAACAGATCTATTCAGGTAGAAGGTGTGTTTGGCGTGCTGAAAGAGGACTATGGATTTAGACGCTTTTTGACACGAGGAAAAAAGAACATAGAAACGCAATTTTTCCTCCTTGCTTTCGCTTTGAATATTGAAAAACTTTGCAATCGCACGAAAAAAGGAAGAATTGGCTTGGATTTGTTCGCTTTGAACGCCTCTTAAACCAATTCTTAACGGAATTGTATAACTCTGAAAAACGAGGATTTTGCCGATCCTCTTTTCGTCATACGCTTTTTTGCCTCTTTTTGAGGCTTTTTTCTTTTGACTTTTTTCTCCGAGGTTTTAACGAAAAAAGGAACTAGCTCAAACACATTTTACTGCATTTGAGCTAGCCCCTTTT
>JAZSGJ010000103.1:0-3699 GCA_045532675.1 Eubacteriales bacterium
TTTATTTTATTTTTGGTTTAATCACGATTAATCCATTTAAAAGTCAATTTTATGGTATTAAAAACTCAAAAAGCTCTTAAAATCTTCATTTTTCTCTAAAAATCTCGATTATTCTCGTAAATCATATCTTTTTGCTTTTTGACAATCGCGGAAATTGTTGTAGAGAAGAAAACGGCAAATACCCAATATCCCTCATCGATACGAAGCATAAAGTAGAGGGAGATAAATGTCATTATCACAGACGTGGTAAATGATATCCAATATAAAACGGAATATACTGTAAGGCTGTCACCGAAAATTAAACAAAGTGCGGATGAGAGAGCCCTGTAGCCATCGTAATTTTCAATAGGTAACATATTTGAAATCATGGTCAGAATATTTAAAAGCCCAAATGTATAGGCGTAATCACGGAAACCGCTTTCAAAAGGAATAATAAATAACAAAATTCCGGCAACAAGATTAAAAAGAGGACCGCCTATTGAGGCTAACAACTCTTCTTTATACGATAGACTGTTAGTTTTAATTCTAAATCCCGACAGCTCATTTTTTAAAACAGAGCTTCGTTTTTTTGAAAACGGCAAAGTAAAAATCATATGACCGCTCTCATGTATAATAGCAGCAAGTATTGTGAGAATGGCAACGTATTTAGAGTCGAAACCGAATATCAAAACTACCCAAAAGATTAATGGGAGTATTTTTTCAATCAAAAAAATTAATTTCATAGCATATCATCTATATTTAAAATCTTGACAAAATATTATAAATATGTTAAAATAGTAAAGAATTTTGAAATATTGTTTAGCGGAGGATTGCCATGGCGGCCAAAACAACGGGTAAAGCAACATACGATGATCAAAGTATAAAAAGCCTAAAGGGCGCAGAAAGAGTAAGGAAAAGACCGGCGGTTATTTTCGGCTCGGATGACCTTATCGGCTGTCAGCATTCTTTTATTGAAATACTTGCTAACTCGGTTGACGAAGCACGAGAGGGCTACGGAGATAAAATAATCGTAAAAAAATACCGTGATCTTTCCATCGAGGTTGAGGATTACGGACGCGGCGTTCCGCTCGGATATAATGAGAAAGAAAAAAGATGGAACTGGGAGCTTGTATTTTGCGAGCTTTACGCAGGCGGTAAATATGATAACAATAACGGAAGCTCCGCGTATGAATTTTCTCTCGGCTTAAACGGTCTTGGCGCAACAGCAACTCAGTATGCATCCGAATACATGAATGTAAAATCATATAACGGAAAGACCGTCTCGGAAATGAATTTTAAATCGGGTGAACCAAAAGGCTCGCTTTCGGTAACCGATATTGAAAGAAAACCCGGTTCGAAAAAGCAGGGAACAATTATCAGATGGCGCCCAGACCTTAAGGTGTTCAAGGAAATAGATATTTCCGTGGAATTTCTTGCTTCGACTTTGAGACGTCAGGCATTTGTTAATGCCGGTATTAAATTTATACTTGAGACCGAAAATCAGAACGGTAAATTCGAAAAATACGAATTTTATTATGAAAACGGAGTTGCGGATTATATAGCAGAAGTAACAGACGGAATAGCAATGACTCAGCCTGTGCTGTGGAGAATAGAAACTAAGGGCAGAGACAGAGAGGACCTTCCTGATTATAAATTCAAAGCCGAGATTACCTTCTGCTTTGCAAAATTGGGAATGGCGGAGTATTATCACAACGCATCATTTCTTGAGTACGGCGGCGCTCCTGATAAAGCCGTGAAGAACGCTTTTACCTACGCTATCGATAAATATATCAAGGCTCAGAACAAGTATACGAAAAACGAGCAAAAAATATCTTTCCAGGATATAGCTGACAACCTTGCTGTAATTATAAATTCCGCCTCCACGCAGACTTCGTATGAAAACCAGACCAAAAAGGCTATTACAAACGCTTTTATAGCTAAGGCTCTTACCGAGTTTATTAAAAACAATCTCGAAATTTATCTGACTGAAAATCAGTCTTCCGCAAATACAATTATCAATCAGGTACTTGTTAATAAAAGAGCACGCGAATCGGCTGAAAAGACAAAAATAGATATTAAGAAGAAGCTGACCGGCACGATGGATGTTTCAAACAGAGTTGAAAAATTCGTTCCGTGCCACTCAAAAGACCCTGAAGTCAGAGAGGTATATATAGTAGAGGGTGATTCGGCTATGTCAAGCTGTAAGCTTGGAAGAAATGCAGAGTTCCAGGCTATAATACCTGTAAGAGGAAAAACTCTCAACTGTATGAAGAGCTCATACGAAAAAATCTTCGCAAGCGATATCATAGTTGATTTATTGAAGGTAATAGGTTGCGGTGTTGAAGTTAAAACAGGTAAAAAATCCGACCTCGCAACCTTTGATTACAATCTTCTTAAATGGAATAAAATTATAATTTGTACCGATGCGGATGAGGACGGCTTCCAGATAAGAACGCTTCTCTTAACTATGTTTTATAGGCTTTTACCAACTCTTATTGAAAAAGGAAAAATATATATTGCAGAATCCCCTCTGTTTGAGATAAATTCGGGCGGGGAAACCTATTTTGCATACAATGAGCAGGAAAAAACTGAAATTCTTTCGAAGCTTGGCACTAAGAAGTATACTTTGCAGCGTTCAAAAGGACTTGGCGAAAACGAGCCCGATATGATGTGGCGCACGACTATGTGCCCTCAAACCCGCCGTTTGATAGCGGTAACTCCTGCGGATGCGGAAGCAACGGCGCGTATGTTTGACATTCTTCTCGGAGACGCGCTTCAGGACAGAAAAAAGTTTATAACCGAATACGGTCATCTTTATATTAAAGATGCCGATATTTAAATGATAATTAAATAAAGAAAGGCAATATAAATGGCAAATTTGAAGAAATCAACTAATTTTAAGGGCGTTGAGGGCCCCCTTCTTACTATCGTCATGGACGGAGTCGGTATAGCTGCTGATAACGGTGCAAATGCGGTTGCAACTGCTCATACTCCTACTCTTGACAGACTCATGAAGGAATATCCCACACTTTTAATCAAAGCTCACGGAACGGCAGTAGGTCTCCCCAGTGATGATGACATGGGTAACTCCGAGGTTGGACATAACGCACTAGGTTCGGGACAGGTTTTCGCTCAGGGCGCAAAGCTTGTTTCTCAGTCAATAGAAACCGGAAAGATTTTTGCTTCTGAAACGTGGAGCGAGCTTATCGGCGGTGTAAAGAAAAATGCCTCAACTCTTCATTTTATCGGACTCTTTTCTGACGGAAACGTTCATTCCCACATTGATCACCTTAAGGCTCTTATTGAAGCAGCAAAGCGTGACGGAGTAAGCAAGGTAAGAATCCATATTCTTCTTGACGGACGCGACGTCGGAGAAACCAGCGCACTTGACTACGTACGTCCTTTTGAGTACTATATTTCCACTCTTCGTTCGGCTGACTTCGATATTGCTATCGCATCGGGCGGCGGACGTATGCAGATAACCATGGACAGATATGAAGCAAATTGGGGAATGGTAGAGGCAGGTTGGAAGACTCACGTTCTCGGAGAGGGAAGAAACTTTGCATCTGCTGAGGAAGCAATAACAACATACAGAAATGAAACAAAAGTAATCGATCAGGATCTTCCTCCTTTCGTAATTGCAAAAGACGGTAAGCCGGTTGGAACTATAGAGGACGGAGACAGCGTCATATTCTTTAATTTCCGCGGTGACCGTTCCAT
>JAZSGJ010000100.1:0-7002 GCA_045532675.1 Eubacteriales bacterium
TACTTGCAGAAATTCACTGTGTGAATTTGTTAAGAAACGCATCGGATGTTCGTTATTATTGGTTTGCGCTTCCTGATGTGATTATTTGTTTTAGCACGATTGTCACTCTGATTATTGGACTCGTTCGCCATATCATAATATTTAAGGACGAACGAACTGAAGCAGAGCAAGGTAGTTTTTATAGCAAAGCTGTTTCAATACTTATAAAAATAGCTTTAGGCGCTTTTGCTTTTGATATACCCATTGTTTTATACCTCGGCAAACCTCTTACTTTTGCCGACAGCGGTCCAAGCGGTATTATCTATACGTTGCTTTTCATTATTGGAATATACGTAGTTTACAGTTTCAGAAAGAATGATGTTTATTTCAACTATTCCATTATGGACAGCGACCATTATTATAAAGGCGTTTTTAAGAACATAGGCAAGCTTTCTCTTTACGCATTAGCTTTCCTCGGCATATCTGCAATATCTTTTATAGGAATCATTGCAATAAAAACGCCGGATTCCGCACGTGTTCTTAAGATCCTCTTGGATATGTTGGCATATTATGTTGGAGCTTTCATAGAGGTTGCACTTCTATATCTCCTTTATTCATTCCTTGAAAAATGCAGCTACAATAGCGAAAACTCAGTATCAAAATCTACTATTATCTCTTTAGTAATTACAATCTTCATATATGCTGTTTACACCGCCGGTGTAATTTTTGTTGACTCTACGCGGGTATCGCAGGCAACCGCCGTACAGCTTGTTTCGATAATGTCTACGCTTGATATTTACATCAAATTTGCGCTTCTGATTTTCCTTACATATTTCGGATATGAATATCAAAGAGTTCGTAAAAATAAGCTTCTCTCGGTTGCTTGTGTAACAATTCTTTTAAGCGAAACTCTGTCAATATTTATAGGTCAGGTCTCCGGTAGCCTGATATTCGTATTTATGCCTGAGATAATGAGCCAAGATGCGTATATCATAGGTCAGATTTTCTCTACGATAAATATATCCATCGAGGATGCTTCAACTCTTGCGAACATCGTGGGCTTTGTTCTTATCATCTTTGCTCTTGTGAATGACAAGCTCATCCACAAAGCTCATCGTTTTGCGGTAGGTGCTTTCGCTGTTCTCGGCGGTGTTGAACTCTTTTTACGCACACAGGTAGATATCTTGCAAGTCAACATCTATCATTTTCTGGTGGAAATAATCGTGCTTTGTTATTTTGCTCTGCTTGTAGCATGTGTGAGTAAAAAGGCAAAGAAAGAATTGCAGTAAAAAACAATACTAACGGCTTGGAAACATACGCTCCCAAGCCGTTTTTTCTATCGACAAGAATATTCGAGCACCTATAATGCCTCGAATTGTTTTATCGATTTTGGTTGTTCTGATTGTTACGGTTGTTCTGATTGCTCTGATTGCTCTGATTGCTCTGATTATTCTGATTATTCTGATTGTTCTGGCTCTTCTGATTGTTCTGGTTGCTTTGATTGTTCTGGTAATAGTTTTCCATAACAAAAACCCCTTCTGTATTATTTGCATTTAATGCAAGTATAGTTTTTACTGAATTTATACAAACTATACATAAAATTTTCAGGAGGTTTTACATGCTGTTAATACAAAACGGATTGGTTTTTACAATGGAGAACAGTGAAGAGTGTTATGTTGATTTGCTTATTGAAAAAGGAAAAATAATAAAAATTGCTAAAAAAATAATACCAACGGAATGTATGAATGTTATTGATGCCTCGGGTTTGCGCGTTTATCCCGGTTTTATCGATTCGCATAGTCATATTGGAATATCGGAAGAAAAGAAAACAAGCCAAGGAGATGAAAGCAACGAGGGGACAAATCCAATTACACCTGCCGTTCGCGCTATTGATGCAATCAATCCGATGGACAGTGCTTTTCACAATGCTTTGGCTGCTGGCATCACCGGTGTTATGGTAGGACCGGGAAGTTCAAACCCAATTGGCGGACAATTTGCTTTTATAAAAACCTACGGCAGACGAATTGACGATATGGTCGTAAAAGCCCCCGCTGCTATAAAATTTGCCTTTGGCGAAAATCCCATGACAAATTACGGTCCTAACGGAAACACACCTTCTACCCGCATGGGAATTGCATCGCTGATTAGAGAAGAGTTGACCCGTGCAAAGCAATATTTCAGAAATAATGATGGCTCGGAAAAAACATTCGCCATGGAGTGTTATCGGGATTTATTTGAAGGAAAAATACCAATGAAAGCGCACGTTCATCGCGCCGACGATATTTTTACTGCTATTCGTATCGCCGATGAGTTTGGATTGGGGCTCACTTTGGATCATTGCACCGAAGGGCATCTTATTGCCGATGCTATTGCCGAAAGTCATTATCCTGCTATTGTCGGACCTTCTCTAGCATCCCGTACCAAGGACGAAGTAAGTTTTTCGGATTTCAAAACTCCCGGAGAACTTCAGAAAGCCGGGGTTTTAGTGGCATTAACTACAGATCACCCGGTATCCAGAATACAGTATCTTACCCTTTGTGCGGCACTTGCGGTTAAAGAGGGAATGAGCGAATGGGGCGCGCTACGGGCAATTACTTTTGATGCTGCGCGCATCTGCCGCGTAGATGATCGGGTAGGTAGCTTAAAAGAAGGAAAAGATGCCGATATCGTCATTTACGACGGTGATCCGCTGCAAATTTATTCATCGGTGAAATATACAATTATAAACGGACAAATTGCCTGGCAATCAAAGTAGAGGCTGCGTCATTTAGACAGAATTAAACAAAACGGGGTATTGTGAAAAAACGCAATATCCCGTTTATAATAAGCGTAAATTTGAGAAGTTTTTTTGTAATAGGTATTGACAAACGCAATACTTCGTGATATGATGTATTGCGTAAGGAGAGGTATGACATGGATATTCAATTAAAGCGCGGACTTCTTGACGTGTGCGTGCTGACCGCTATTAAAAACGAAGATTCATACGGGTATAAGATAATCAAAGACGTAAAGCCGTATATTGAGCTTTCGGAATCTACCCTTTACACTATTTTGAAGCGGCTTGAGCTTGCAAAGATGCTGACGGTGTATTCACTTGAGCATGGCGGAAGGCTTCGTAAGTATTACCGCATTACAAGGGCAGGACTTGGACGCATAGAGGATTTTAAGGACGAGTGGCGCGAGGTCATGTCGATTTATCAATTCGTAACTAAGGAGGATGGGAAAAATGAGTAAAAAGGAATTTCTTGATTGCCTTCGGAAAAAACTCGTAGGATTGCCAAAAAAGGAAGTTGAAGAACGCCTTAGCTTTTACAGCGAAATGATTGACGACAGAATAGAGGAGGGACTCAGTGAGGAAGAAGCCGTTTCGGACATAGGTCAAGTAGGGGATATAGTTTCACAGATAGTGGCAGATATTCCGCTTACCAAAATTGCAAAGGAAAGAATTAAGCCGAAAAGACGGCTTAAGGCGCGGGAAATTATACTTCTGGCGCTCGGTTCTCCTATATGGCTTTCGCTTGGAATTGCCGCGTTAGCAGTCATTTTTTCACTATACGTTTCGCTATGGTCGGTAGTTGTTTCTGTATGGGCAGTTTTCGTTTCTGTCGCTGTAGTAGCTCCGTGCTCGGTAGCGGTAGGTATTGGTTATGTTCTTATGGGCAATGCTCTTACGGGAGGTATAATGATTGGCGGTGGAATTTTCTGCAGCGGACTTGCAATTTTCGCGTACGTCGGATGCAAAGCGGCAACTTATGGAACTTTGCAGCTTGGTAAAAAAATTGCTTTTGGCATTAAGAGAAGCTTTATCAGGAAGGAGAAATTGTGATGATTAGCGCGGGAAAGAAATTTATTATTCTTGCGGTTTCGCTTATGATAATCGGACTTTTGGTTTTTACGGTAGCGGCATCTTCTGTCGGCTGGGATTTCACAAAGCTCGGCATCGTCAAGCATGAAACCAATACACATGATATAAGTGAAGAGTTTAACGGTATATCGATAAAAACCGATACGGCTGATATTGATTTTTTGCCCTCGGAGGACGGAAAAATAAAGGTCGTCTGCTATGAAAAAGAAAATATGAAGCACTCTGTTCTGGTATCCGACGGAACTTTAAAAATTGAGATAGTTGACACACGAAAGTGGTATGAGCATATCTCATGGTATTCATCATCGAAAATAACGGTATATCTTCCCGAAGGTGAATATTCATCGCTTGTTATAGACGAGGATACGGGTGATATTGATATTTCGAATAAATTTAAATTTGAAAGTGTGGATATTAAGGCAAGCACGGGAGACGTTGAACTGTATTCTTCCGCAGACTCTGTTAAAATAAAAACCAGCACGGGTGATATCCGTGTCGAAAATATTAATGCAAATTCGATTGACCTTACGGTTTCAACGGGTGATGTAACTGTTATAGGCGCGGTATGCGAGGGCGATTTGAATATAACTGTCAGCACGGGCAAATCGAACGTTACAGATACTAAGTGTAAAAATCTTATTTCAACCGGAGATACGGGCGACATTAAACTAAAAGGCGTCGTTGCCTCGGAAAAATTCTCTATTGAAAGAGACACGGGCGACGTGAAGTTTGAGGGATGCGACGCTGCCGAAATCTATGTAACAACCGACACGGGTGACGTCGAGGGCACATTCCTTTCGGATAAAGTGTTCCTTGCTTTCAGCGATACCGGCGATATTGATGTTCCCAAAACCATAACCGGCGGCAGATGTGAAATAACGACGGACACAGGCGATATCAAGCTGTCAGTCAAACCGAAATCATAATATCAAAATTTTTTAAGGGCATCACAACGCGTGGTGTCCTTATGTTGTTTTTCGGAAATATTATAGTTTTAAGACAAAGCATTGACTTATTTCGGTTGATATGATAAAATATATCACGGTATTTCAGTGACTTAAGATTTATAAAGGAGATTTTTATGCATAATACTATCAGCAAGATTTTTTACAAGATAGTTCATATAATTGAGTACTTAATCGCGGTTATGACCATGATTGTGCTCGTGGGACTTCTTGGATATGAAATTTATAAAATGTTCACGGTTGATGGGTATTTTGCAGGTGCGGATACGTATTTACATAATATTCTGACTATCGTAGTCGGACTCGAGTTTGTACGAATGCTTATAAATCTTACGCCTGCTAACACACTTGAGGTTCTGATAGTTGCGATTGCGCGTCAGGTAATCGTTGACCATTCAAGCTCACTCAGCAATATTGCGTGCGTGCTTTGTATAGGCGGTCTTTTTGCTATCAGAAAGTTTTTAATATCAAAGACTGATTTCAAAAAAGAGCTTTCCGAGGATGATATTGATGACGGATGCAGTGACAAAGATAAAAAAGATAAAGAAGAAATTATCCGATTTTAAATAACGCAAAATTTGAATATATCTGATTGATATTTTACATACTTTTCATATACATTTATATAAATAAAACCACTTAGCAAAAACAGGAGAAAATTTAATGCGCAAAACCAAAATAATCTGCACCATTGGACCGGCATCGGACAATGAAGAAACTCTTACTAAAATGTGCCGCGCGGGCATGAACGTCGCACGTCTGAATTTTTCGCACGGAACCCACGCTGAGCATAAAGAAAAAATCGATATGATTAAGCGCGTGAGAGAGAAGCTTCATATGCCTATCGCCATAATGCTTGATACGAAGGGACCGGAATACCGTATTAAGACATTCAAGGATAAAAAAATCATCCTTAATGACGGAGATGAATTTATATTCACAACCGACGATATTATCGGTGATGAAACGAGGGTTTCGGTAACCTATGATAATCTTATAGGTGAGCTTGAGGTGGGAGATAGAATACTTGTAAATAACGGTCTTGTTATTTGCGAGGTTACATCTCTTGAGGGTTCAAACGCGCACTGCAAGGTTATTGCGGGCGGTGAGCTTTCGGATAAGAAAAGCATGCATTTCCCGAATAAGCTTCTTATGCAGGAATATCTCTCGGAGCAGGATAAGGCAGATTTGCTTTTCGGAATACAAAATCAAGTTGATTTTATTGCGGCGTCCTTCGTTTCAACTAAAAAGGATATTTTATCACTTCGTGAATTTCTTAATGAAAACGGCGGAGAGGATATTGATATAATTGCAAAAATAGAGAATCGCGCGGGAGTTGACAATATTGATGAAATATGTGAAATTGCCGACGGCGTAATGGTTGCGAGAGGAGACCTTGGTGTTGAGATTCCGTTTGTTGAGGTTCCTACGATTCAGAAGTATCTGATAAAAAAATGCAGACTTCTCGGTAAGCGCGTTATAACGGCAACAGAGATGCTTGAATCAATGATAACAAATCCTCGCCCTACCCGTGCGGAAATTTCGGACGTTGCAAATGCCGTTTACGATGGTTCATCCGCAATAATGCTGTCAGGTGAAACTGCCGCCGGAAAGTATCCCGTGTCTGCGGTTAAAAGTATGGCTGAGATTGCCGAATTTACAGAGCAGGGAATTGATTACAAAAATTGGTTCAGAACTACCGATTATAAAATCAGAAATAATCTTGATGCAATTTCACACGCCACCTGCTCAATGGCGATAGACGTTGACGCAAAGTGCATTGTGGTTAACTCAAAAAGCGGACGCACCGCGCGAATGGTCAGCCGTTTCCGCTCTCCGTGTGACATTATCGGTATGACAACCGATGAGCGTGCTTGGCGCAAGCTTAATCTCAGTTGGGGTGTCAAGCCCGTGCTTAGCGAGGAATATAACTCAATAGAGGTCGTATTCTATCAAGCGTTCAAGTCGGCTGTTAAGGAGCTTTCGCTTAAATGCGGAGATAACGTTGTTTTGACCGGCGGACAGATTAACAGTGCCCCCGGAAATACTAACACAATTAAAGTTGAAACAGTAAAATAAGGGGGCTGTCTCAAATTGAATTTTTGAGATAAAATCATATACAAAAGCAACAAAAAACCAAGGTCAAATCAAATGATTGATCTTGGTTTTTTGTTATGGTTGCACATAGTGTTC
>JAZSGJ010000079.1:0-14881 GCA_045532675.1 Eubacteriales bacterium
GCGTGTACCGATAAATTTAAAGAAAGACTAAAAAGTGGAAGCACTCTTGACGATATTCTTCCCGAAGCATTCGCTCTTGTAAGACAAGCTGATGACAGAGTACTTGGAAAGCGTCCATTTAGAGTTCAGCTCATGGGCGGAATACTTCTTCATCAAGGCAGAATTGCAGAAATGAAGACAGGTGAAGGAAAAACCCTTGTTGCTACCCTTCCCGCTTATCTTAATGCGCTTACTGAAAAGGGCGTTCACATCGTCACCGTAAACGATTATCTTGCAAAGCGTGACAGCGAGGAAATGGGACGGGTATATGCATTCCTCGGCTTGACTACGGGACTTATCGTTCACGGTCAGAACCAAGAAGAAAAGAAGCAGGCATACGCAGCTGATATAACGTACGGAACGAATAATGAGCTTGGATTTGACTATCTGCGTGACAATATGGTTGTTTATAAGGAAAGAATGGTTCAACGCGGACATAATTTTGCAATAGTGGACGAGGTTGACTCAATACTTATAGACGAAGCAAGAACTCCCCTTATTATTTCAGGTGCAGGAAACAAATCCACCGATCTTTATACAATGGCAGACAGGTGCGTAAGAAGCTTCTCAAAGCACGTTATAAAGGAAATAGATGACAAAGCGGATAACGATGCGCTTTACGATGAAGATTATATCGTTGACGAAAAGGCAAGAACCGCGGTTCTTACGAAAAACGGTATAGAAAAGGCGGAAAGATTCTTTAACATAGAAAACCTATCCGCACCCGAAAATAACGCAATATACCATCACGTAAACACCGCGATCAAGGCGCACGGTGTTATGAAGCGCGACGTTGATTATATCGTAAAGGACGGAGACGTTATAATTGTTGATTCATTTACAGGACGCCTTATGCCCGGAAGAAGATATAATGACGGTCTTCATCAGGCAATCGAGGCAAAAGAGCGCGTTAATATACAGAAGGAAAGCCGCACTATCGCGACAATCACGTTCCAAAATTATTTCAGAATGTATACGAAGCTCTCGGGTATGACCGGTACTGCGCTTACCGAGGATGATGAATTTAGACAGATATACGCGCTTGATGTAGTTGAGGTTCCTACCAACAAGCCGATGATAAGAATTGACTGCAACGATGCTGTTTACAGAACTGTACGCGGCAAAATTATCGCTATAGTTGAGCAGATAAAGGAATGCCATGAAAAAGGTCAGCCGGTGCTTGTTGGTACCGTATCTATCGATAAATCCGAGATGCTCTCTCAGGTTCTTAAAAAAAGCGGTATACCTCACAATGTTCTTAACGCCAAGCAACACGAGAAAGAAGCCGAAATCGTTGCTCAAGCAGGACGCCTCGGTGCTGTAACCATATCAACGAATATGGCGGGACGCGGTACGGATATTATGCTCGGCGGAAACCCCGAATATATGGCAAAGCGAGATATGCGTAAAATGGGTATCGATGATTCGCTTATTGCTATGGCAACGGGAATGGCCGAAACCGATAACGAGGACATTATATCTGCAAGAGCCACCTTCAAGGAGCTTTACAACAAATATAAAGAGGAAATAAAACCCGAAGCGGACAAAGTGCGCGAGGCAGGCGGTCTTTTCATCCTCGGAACAGAGCGCCACGAAAGCAGACGTATAGACAATCAGCTTCGCGGACGAAGCGGCAGACAGGGTGATCCCGGTGTATCGAGATTCTTCCTTTCCCTTGAGGACGATCTTATCAGACTTTTCGGTGCATCTGAAAGACTCTCTGCAATAACCGCAAAACTTGGTCTTGACGAAAATACTTCTATAGAGGCACGCATTCTTTCAAACTCCATTGAAAGCGCACAAAAGCGAATAGAGGCAAATAACTTCTCAAGAAGAAAACACGTGCTCACTTATGACGATGTAATGAATCAGCAAAGACAGGTTATTTATAAACAGCGCTCCGAGGTTCTTTTTGAAAAGGATATCAAGGAAAAGATTGTCGGTATGATTACTCAATCGGTTTCCAACGCTTTTGATACCTATCTTGGCGGCGACGAGATAAGAATTGATGAATTTAAAAATCATTATCAAGGTCTTATAACCGATAACAGAAACTTTAACTACACAAACGATGAGCTTTCTCAAATAAACCTTGACGCATGGAAAGAAGAGCTTATAGAAAAAGCGCTTGAAATACACGCCTCAAAGGACGAACTCTTCAAAAATGTCGACGGGCTTCCCGATGATGCAATGCGCGAAGTAGAAAAGGTTATTCTTCTTCAAAACGTTGATAAAAAATGGATGGAGCATCTTGACAACATGGATGAACTCAAGGAATACGTAGGACTTAATTCTTACGCTCAGAGAGATCCTGTTGCAATGTACCGTATTCAGGGAGCCGACCTTTTTGACCAGATGGTTGAAGATATAAGAGAAGATACCGTAAGACAAATACTCTCTGTTGTTCCGAGAGTTCAGGCAACCGAAAGAGTACAGGTTGCAAAACCTACCTCTGAAGGATTTGCTGACGGTAAATCATCGATAGTTAAAAAGCCTGCTGTTTCCAAAAAGGTTGGAAGAAACGATCCGTGTCCGTGCGGAAGCGGAAGGAAATATAAAAAATGCTGCGGAATAAACGATTCCTCAGTCGATTCAAAATGAAGGACTTTCTGATATGGGATTCGGAACACTTTTTATAGGTTATTTCCTACTGTTGAACGTAACCTATTATACCTTTACAGATGTTATTGCCGCTCTCGTCATGGCTATGGGTCTTTACAAGCTCGCATCTGTTAACAGACAATTCAAGGGCGCATTTTACTCTTCTCTCGCCTTTGCGGCAATAGGTCTTGTTGAGCTTGCATTCCAGGTATATACAATGTTTATTCCAAATAAAGATTCGGTTGTTTTATATTATACAGACATACCAAGATATCTAATAATTACCGTTGTGTCTGCGTTTATTCTTATGGGTATTGAAAACGTAGCGTGTGAGGTTGGACTGTCCGAGCTTGCAAAACGCGCAAGATTAACACTGCCATTCTCCTTCTCAGTATTTGCAATTCTCTCGGTTCTTTCTGTTCACGAACTTGAAATAATAATTGATATAAAGGTGCTTTCTGTTCTCAGCGTAATTACGCTGATTTCCGCGTTTGTAATAATCATAATAAATCTTGTAACGATATACACCTCTTACATGAAAATATGCATGCCCGAGGATAAAGATAACGACGTAGTAGAAACTCCTTCAAAATTTGAATTCGTAAATAAATACAGAGAACGCACAAAAGAAAAGCAAAAGGAATACGCAGAATACAAGTTAAACAAATTTAAAGAAAAAAATCAAAAAAAGAAGAAATAATTTATGGACAAGATAAAAAGGAAAACATTTTATGGGCTTATAGTTTTTTGTCTGGTACTTCTCTTTAATCCAAACATAAATATTTTTGATTTGCTACCTGACTTTATTGCATGGTTTATTCTTGCAAAGCTTTTTGAAAAAGCCGCTGACTCTGCGGTATATTTTGAGGAAGCAAGGGCTTCGTTCGTAAAGCTTGGATGGCTTAACGTAGCAAAGCTCCCCGCGTTTCTTTTCATCCTTATGGTCAGAGGACAAAACGTTCATGATAACGATATTTACACACTCATTTCCTTCTCATTCGCTATTGTGGAAGCAATTCTTGTAGTGCAGGCAATAAAAAACATTTTTGCGGCGCTGACACATCTTGGCGAAAGAACTTCCGCATCATCATTAATTTCACCGATTCCCCTAAGTAAAAGCGGAAGACGGATGTTAACGGTTGATGCCCTTAAAGAATCTTCGTATTTTTTTGCTATATGTAAATCTATTCTTTACTTCCTTCCCGACCTATTCTTACTCACAAGAGTTAATGACAAAGGACAAATACTTACAGCCTCAAAATACTATCCGGAGGCTTTGATATTTGCACAGCTTCTCGGGTTGATAGTAGGCATTATATGGCTCATGCGGATTCTGAAATACGCAAAAGCCATCTACAAAGAGGGACTTTTTACCGAATCTCTTGAACGTATGGCAATCGAAGATGCTGAACTGAAATTTGAAACAAAAACAACAATCAGAAAAATATCGTTCTCTTTAACGTTAATGGCTGTCGCATCTATCTTTATGCTTGAAATTTCTTTAGATAGTTTTAACAGCATTAATATTCTGCCCTGTTTTATGTTTGGCATAATGTTTGTTATGGCATTTTATAGCATGAGACACTACTCGCAAAAAAATATTTATTTATACGTCTCGGGGGGTGTTTTCACGGTTATATCAGCACTTGAATACGCCTTCTCTATTATATTTCATTCAAGCTACGAGTATCTTGATTTAATTAATAATGCAGATGCAAGAAAATCGTATCTTTGGGTTCAGATATTCGGAATAGCCGAGTTTATTTCACTTACCGTATTACTGGTGATTTTAGCAAACACACTAAAGGCGTTTATACTCAACAACACCGGTGTTAATCCCCAAAGCGATAGATATCTCAGAATGGAAAAGGAATACCATAAATCACTTTTCACAAAAACATACATACTTATAGCGCTTGGCATCTTATCTGCCCTCGCAAAATGTGTTAATATATTCTTAAACGGCGAAGTACAGTACGTTTATACAAACGTAAATGAAATAATGATTGCCGCATCGCCCATTCCTTGGTTTAATCTTGTGGTGACAGCAGCGGCAATATTATTCATTGCATATTCACTGTATTTTACCTCTTATTTAAAAGAAGAAGTAAGGATGAAATATATTAAAGAATAACAAAAAAGCCTGCAGTGCAGGCTTTTTTGTTATTCTTTAATGAGGGAAACTATTTTTCTTGCGGTGGCATCTATCTCCGTGTTTTCGACTATTGCATTGAAAAGATAAGAAAACTCAGAGACTCTTTCGAGGTCAAGTCTGTTTCTGCTTTTACGCTCAGAAAATACTGAAAGCGATTTTTCACTAAGTCCGTCCGAAAGCGCTCTTTCATAGAGCCTTTCATCAAGAATCTTAACTTCTGCCGTTATATAAACAGAATAAGTTTCAAAATCAAAGTTTCCGCACTTCAATGATTTTACACCGTTTATATCAAGAATAAGAAAAGGTATTCTTCCCTCGTCAAAAATTCTTTTTATTTCAGATGCCGGTGTTCCGTAGTAATTCCCCCCGAACTCGGTATATTCAAGCATTTCAGAATTCTTAACCCTTGTTAAAAAATCAATTTCGGAAAGATATATATATTCAGATTTGTGAGCATCGTTACGCGCCTCCCGAGTAGTTGCCGAGCGCACAAATTCAAACACTGGATAAAGTTCAAGTATTCTTTTCATAACCGTTGTTTTTCCAACGGCGCTCGGACCTGCAATAACAAGCACCCTATTCATATTACTTTTTGGGAACAATAACTTCTTTACCGCCCATGTAAGGACGAAGTGCCACAGGAATACTAACAGAACAGTCTTCGTTAAGATTGTTTTCAAGGAAGGCGATAAGCATTCTAGGCGGAGCAACAACGGTGTTATTAAGAGTATGTGCAAGATATGTCTTTCCGTCATCGCCCTTAACGCGAATCTTAAGACGTCTCGCCTGAGCATCGCCGAGATTTGAACAAGAGCCTACTTCAAAATATTTCTTTTGACGGGGTGACCAAGCTTCAACGTCTATAGACTTAACCTTAAGGTCTGCAAGATCTCCCGAACAGCATTCAAGAGTTCTGACCGGAATATCAAGCGTGCGGAAAAGGTCAACGGTATTTTGCCACAGCTTATCAAACCAAGTCTTAGACTCCTCCGGCTTACATACGACAATCATTTCCTGCTTTTCAAACTGATGGATTCTGTATACACCGCGCTCTTCTATTCCGTGCGCCCCCTTCTCCTTACGGAAGCAGGGAGAGTAAGAGGTCAAGGTATAAGGGAGAGATTTTTCCGGGAGAATCTGGTCGATAAACTTACCTATCATAGAATGCTCCGAGGTTCCGATAAGATAAAGGTCCTCACCTTCAATCTTATACATCATTGCATCCATCTCGGCAAATGACATAACTCCCGCAACTACGTTCGAGCGAATCATATACGGGGGAATGCAATAGGTAAATCCGCGGTCGATCATAAAATCGCGCGCGTAAGAAATCACCGCTGAATGAAGGCGGGCAATATCACCCATCAAATAATAAAATCCGTTACCTGCCACTCTGCGCGCGCTGTCAAGGTCGATACCGTCAAAGCGCTCCATAATATCAGAATGATAAGGAATTTCAAAAGAAGGCACTACGGGCTCACCGTACTTCTCTACCTCAACGTTTTCGGAATCGTCCTTACCGATTGGGACCGTCGGATCAATGATGTTTGGAATTGTCATCATTATCTTCTTTACTTTTTCTTCAAGCTCAGCTTCCTTTGCTTCGCAAGCCGTAAGCTCCGCCGCCTGCTCCGAAACAAGCTTTTTAGCAGCCTCGGCTTCCTCAAACTTTTTCTGACCCATAAGAGCGCCTATTGATTTGGAAACCTTATTCCTGTTAGCTCTAAGATCATCCGCGCGCTTCTTGTTCTGTCTAAGCTCCTCGTCAAGCTCGATTACCTCATCAACGAGCGGGAGCTTGGAATCCTGGAACTTTTTCTTAATGTTCTCTTTTACAAGCTCGGGGTTTTCTCTCAAAAATTTAATGTCAAGCATTTTATATCTCCTTTGCATTCGCAATTATAAACCAAAAAGAGCTACCCGTCCAAAAAAATGGGACGAATAACTCCGTGTTGCCACCCAAATTAAAATCATAACGATTTTCACTCAACCCGTCTGTAAGGGGACTGCCCCTCGGCTCATCGCCAAATACTCGAAAAGCGGAAAACGTACGCCTCAGTGCCACTCTCACCAACCGCAGCCTCTCTTATACAAAGGTAATACGCATATTCTTTCGTCACAGCAATTATATTATAACCTATTAAATAAAAAAAATCAAGGTTTTTTTAAAAAATAATATAACGGAAGTGGGACGGTTTATTTGAACCGCCCCAAATGCTTTAATGATTATATTTCATCTTAACGATAAGAAATGTTAAGAGCCATTTACACTTATCGGTATGTTCGCACTTATGACAGCATTCTCCTCTGAAATCACCGTTCTTGCCGTAGAAATCGATATAACAGCGGGCAAAAACCGATTTCGGTTTTTTATTTCCTATGATCCAATTTGCAATGTCAAAATGGTGAGTTGACTTATGTATAACAAAATGAACAGCCTTAAGACTTCCCACTTTATCAACAAAGCGCTCGGATGTTCACCGATAACGTACCTAAACAAGATACGTATATATAAAGCGATGGCGTATCTTACGGAAGGAAGCCTTACCCTTTCCGAAATAGGACATAAGGTTGGAATATACGATAGCGCGTATTTTTCAAAAATATTCAAAACTCATTGCGGAATCACACTGGGTGAATACCGTCATATTTTCAGTAAAAATCCGGAGCCCCTGCAATAGAGACTCCGGTGATTTTTATATTTCTTCTTCGGACAAGGTAATTTCAGCAAAATACTCGGGGCGGTGATAATCCGGCTCGGGTGTTTCGACCGCATTCCAAGCGGAATAGTGCTTTGCAACAGTTCTGTCACCGCACTTATAAAAATTAGCCTTTATCTTTTTGTCACAGCACGAAAAATGCTCATTAAGGAATGAATACGGAATATATGCAATAAGCGTCCATCCTTCCTCCGGCTTTATAAGGGTTTCTATAACGCATCCGCCGCTCTTGATATCAAGACGGCACCTTGAGCCTCTTCCGGGACCAAATCCGACAAGAGCCGTTCCCACAGGGTTCATCTCAAGGTTAATATAATTTTCGTCAACAAGATTCGGTGTAAAGAAAAATTCCATGCAGCTATCAATGCATACCGATTCGTTAAGTCTCATTGCGGTAATTGTAAGCGGCCACTCGTTTGTAGTCATTCTTACCGTTATTCCGCTGTCACTGTGTACAAGCTGAGCTGTAGTCTTGTAGGGTGAGGGATAATGCTCCTGCCAAACGTAATCAAGCTTCATTTCGGGAACATTATCCCACCTTGAGTCATTTACAGACATTCGTGAACCTACTTTTTTAGCAATATATTCTTTCATTTCAACCTCTGTTCTGCCATCTATGAAAACATATAGAAACGCAATTAAATTTTGCTCATAAAAATAATACCATATAAAAACATCTAAGTCAACATCTAATTTAAAATCTTATTAAAATTATTAAAAATTGAATATTCCTCATTTTTCCGTCAATAATCACATCAACAAAGTGTTTATGAACGGAGAAGAAAATGAAAAAACTATTTACACCAATTATGATGATACTTATCGCAACGCTTTTTATAGCGGCAATTCCAACAGAAGCGGAATGCGCAATATATGAGGATACCGTAAGACTACATATTCTTGCAAATTCAGACAGTGACGAGGATCAATTATTAAAAATAAAGTTGCGTGATGAGATACTTAACGTATACGGAAAAGAACTGTCGGCTTACAAAAGCGTCTCAGACGCTGAAGAAAATTTGTTAAAAAAAGCAAATGAAATCGAGGCTTTTGCCGACAAAAAAATAAAAGATTTCGGTTATAATTACAAAACTGAGGTAGCACTCATCGAAGAATGGTACGACACAAGAGTTTACGAAGAGTTCACTCTTCCCTGCGGTTATTATACCTCACTAAGAGTAATAATAGGAAACGGTGAGGGAAAAAACTGGTGGTGCGTTATGTTTCCTCCTCTTTGTCTCGATGCGGCGGTATCCTCTCCTCAATATACAGCCGAGGAAGAGGCGCTTATATCAAATAAATACGTGATAAAATTCAAAATTCTGGAATTGATTTCGGAAATAACAAAGTAAGTGTTGATTTTAATTTACAAATATGTTAAAATATAGTTATCCATAACTATCAGAGGATTTTATGAACGAAAAAACTAACGCTAACAAGTTTATAACCGAAAACAGAAAAGCAAGGCACGATTATTTTATAGACGAAACCTACGAAGCCGGAATCGAGCTTTTCGGAACAGAGGTAAAATCCTTGCGTGCGGGAGCTGTAAACCTTAAGGATTCCTATTGCGAAACCGACGGTGGCGAGCTTTTCGCCCTTGGAATACATATAAGCCCTTATGAGCAAGGAAATATTTTTAATAAAGACCCTATGCGTCCAAGGAAGCTTCTTATGCATAAACGCGAAATAATGAAGCTAGCAGGTCTCGTATCAAGAGAGGGTTATACTCTCGTCCCGCTTTCTCTATATTTCAAAGGCTCATACGTTAAAATGACTCTTGGACTTTGCAGAGGAAAAAAGCTATACGACAAGCGTGAGGATATCGCAAAAAAGGACGCTAATCGTGAAATTGAACGAAAAATGAAAGACAGATATTAAAAAATTGCCCGATTATGGCAGATGGGCCTTTAACCGTATCTTTATAGAAATATGCGGTATATCTCCAAGCGAATACAGAAAGCAAACTCTCAAAAACCGATAACCTTCTTTAAAAATTAAAGCCTTACTTAACAAAATCCGTTAAGCAAGGCTTATCTTTTTATTCAGTTTTTTAACTTCATCCTGCGATAACTCACGGTACGTACCTAACTCGAGAGTTTCGTCAAGACCAATTTCCCCGATTGAAACGCGCTTAAGATATACTACTCTGCATCCGGCATATCTTAGCATACGCTTAACCTGATGCTTTTTTCCCTCGGTTATGGTTATATATCCCGAAGTTATGGGAAGTTCTCCTCGCTTATTGGATAGCTTAATATCGTCTCCGATAAGAAGATTTTCAATTTCACGAAGCACGCCTACTCTATCAACCTTTATTTTTGCGGGAGAAGTCTCGTAAGGACTGTTTTTGTAAATATTTATACCTGATTGGAGCTCACGAATTTTATCGTCTGAAAGCACTCCTTGCACCCAGAAAAAATACGTTTTGGGAATCAAATTCTCAGGGCTCATTAAATCAAAGCAAAGTTTTCCGTCATCGGTTATTAAAATAAAGCCCTCAGTATCCTTGTCAAGTCTGCCGACAGGAAAAAGGACATCTCTCTTTTCTTCCGGGAAATAATCCATCACCGTCTTTTGCCTTGAATCTCTTCGCGCGGTTATACAACCGCGCGGCTTATTAAACATATAATATTCAGCCATTTTTTTATTTGACTCTCAGGGCTCGCATAGAATTAAGTATCGCAATTGCGGCAACACCAACGTCAGCAAAAACCGCAAGCCACATATTAGCAAATCCAAGTGCTCCGAATATAAGTATAAGTCCTTTTACACCGAGAGCAAAAACTATATTCTCCGTGGAAATACGCACCGTTCTTCTTGCTATTTTAACAGCAGTTGAAATCTTGGAAAGATTATCCGACATAATAACGACGTCGGCTGCCTCTATAGCAGAATCCGAGCCAATACCGCCCATAGCTATTCCAACATCTGCAAGAGCCAGTGCCGGAGCGTCGTTTATTCCGTCTCCAACGAACACAACTCCATTAACAGATTTTGAAATTTCTTCGATTTTATTGAATTTATCTTGCGGCAGAAGTTCCGAACAAACTTCATCCATACCAAGTTTTTTTCCTATACGTTCTGCATTTTCACGTCTGTCACCGGAAAGCATCAATATATTCTTTGCGCCTGATTTTCTAAGCTCAGATATTGCTTTTTCAGCCTCATCTCGTATTTTATCAGATACCGTAATGCATCCGACAAATTTGCCGTCGCATGCAACTAAAACGTTTCCATCTGCATTATAATCTATTTTATTCTCTTCCATAAGCGCACGGTTTCCTACAAGAATGCTCATGCCTTTTACATTAGAAAGAACACCGCGTCCGGCAATCTCATTCGTTGAGGTTGGGATATCCTTTTCCCGTGAAGCATCTTTTATACATACAGCTATCGGATGATTTGAACCGTACTCTGCACTGGCGGCAAGGTACAGAAGATAATCACTGCTGATTCCTACCGGATTTATAGCCGTTACAGAAAATGCTCCGCTTGTCAAGGTTCCCGTCTTATCAAACGCAAACGTATCGGCTTTGGCAAGAGCGGAAAAAGTATTACCGCCTTTATAAAGTATTCCTTTTGACGCCGCGCCGCCAATACCGCTGAAAAATGCCATAGGTACGGATATAACAAGGGCGCAGGGACAAGAAATAACAAGAAATATCAACGCTCTGTAAATTGATTCGTTGAAATCCGTCAATCTAAAAATAGCCGGAATCACTGCAAGGAGCAGTGCCAAAATTACAACTATCGGAGTATATATTTGCGAAAATGCAGTTATAAAGTTTTCGGTCTTGGATTTTCGGTCGTTGGCATTCTCAACAAGCTCAAGTATACGTGCGGCAGCAGATTCGTCTGCGCTCCTCAATGTTTTTGCGGTAATTACTCCGTTTAAAACAACAGAGCCGCCGCTTATTTCATAGCCCTCGTTCACAGCGCAAGGAACAGATTCTCCTGTGAGAGCAGACATATCTACATCAGCACATCCGGAAACGACCGCGGAATCAATCGGCACCCTTTCACCCGCTTTTATTACAATTAAAGAACCAACCTCAACTTCATCCGCATCGATACGCTTCTCTTCATTGCCTATGATAACGCATGCTTCGTCTGGGCGGATATCCATCAGCGAGCGTATTGATTTTCTTGATTTGGCAACGGCTTTATGCTCAAAATATTCCCCGACAAGGAAAAACAGCATAACCGCTACGCCCTCGCTTGCTTCTCCCACAAACATTGCACCAATGGCGGCAATCGACATAAGGAATTTTTCGTCAAGCAAATCTCTTCTTATTATTCCTCGCACGGCATCAACAAAAACCTTAAATCCGGAAATAATAAGCGATACGATATAAAGTATCAACGCTACAGTCTTTAAACCTAAGTGATCTGTTATTAATGCAGGAATAAAGAAAGCCAGACCTAAAATTATTCTCCCAAGCTCATTTGTTACAAAAGAAATTGCGTTTCTCATTTTTCGATTTTTATTGATTTTGAAAACGATTTTGCCGTATTGGAAAGCAGTGTGTGAAGATCTGCTTCAGTGAGTGTTGATTCAACGATAAGCTTTTCGGTCAAAAAATTAATCTTTGCGCTATCAACTCCCACTTTGGCTTCTATCATAGATGCAAGCTTAGCCGCACAATTGGGGCAATCGAGCCCGATAACATTAAATTTGAATTTCATAATATTTCCCCTTTTACTTATTATTCATTCTTTAATATGTTCTAAAGCTTTTTCGATTATATCGCGGACATGATCGTCAGCAAGAGTATAAAAAACGTTTTTTCCAGATTTCTTATAAGTAATCAGGTCACTTTGTCTTAATACTTTTAATTGATGTGAAACCGCCGATTTAGTCATTCCGAGAAGCTCTGCTATATCACACACACACATCGGCTCACCGTCAATTGCAAAAAGAATACTCATTCTTGTCGAATCGCCAAATATTTTAAAAAAATCAGAAAGATCGTAAAGTGTTTCTTCATCAGGCATCATATTTTTTCTGTTTTTTACAATGTCGGTGTGAATCTCATCGCACTCGCAAACCGGAACATTCCCTTTTTCATATATTTTCATATTTTACCTCGGTTAACGGTTGAATAATTGTTCAATCGTTTGTTTCATTATACCACTAAAAGCAAACTCTGTCAATACAAAAAAATAATTTTATAAAAAAACATAAAAATCCGAAAAAACACTTGACAAAACAAAGTTTATAGTGTATAATAAATAGGCTGTTGCGGGAGTGGCGGAACAGGCAGACGCGCACGTTTGAGGGGCGTGTGGTTTTACCGTACGGGTTCGACCCCCGTTTCCCGCACCAAAAAGGACGATGAAAATTCATCGTCCTTTTTCAAATATTTTTTAAAGAAAGACTTAATCCATGATTATACGTAAAACGTGCGGAGAGGATTTGAAGGCTATAGAAGAAATCTATTCAGCCGCAAAGAAATTTATGCGTGAAAACGGAAACAAAAATCAGTGGAACGATGATTATCCCAACGCGAAAAGTGCCGCCGAAGATATGATACTTGGTATAGGATACGTCTGCGAAGAAAACGGTGAAATCTTAGCAGTTTTTGCGTTCGGCATAGGAACAGAGCCAACCTACAATACAATATACGGAGGAAAATGGCTTGATTCCAAGGATTATGCGTATATTCACCGAATTGCCGTTAAAAAGCACGGAATTGGCATTATTGATTTCTGTTTCAACGAATGCTTCAAAATGTTCCCCAGTCTAAAAATAGATACACATAAAGATAATATACCTATGCAAAAGGTATTATTGCGCAACGGATTTAAATTCTGCGGTATAATCCATCTTGAAAACGGAGATGAACGGTTAGCATACCAAAAGATTTAATCATCCCCATCGTATCATTCCGTATATGCCAACATCTACACAAAACAACCGATCCGTTTGAACATAACTCTTCGGAAGGTTTTCGACCTTACCTTTTTATCATTATACCACACTTTTGCAAACAAATCAAGTCGTAGGCTTGGTATATTATTCGCAATAAGTTGCGGTATATCATCATTGCGAAAGCAAAATACAGCCTAACAGAAACCGCATCCTTGCACAGCTTTTCGTACTCATCGTTATTCAAAAAGAACTTGACGAGGTGCTTACGCTTGCGTCCGCCGGCGGTGGTTGTCTTGACCTTTTCTTTTGTTTGCATCATTTGGATTTCCTCTTTCAATTTTTTCAAATTTTAAAAGGCTGTAAAATGCCCTTGCTCCATTTCGGAACAAGGGCGTTTCTGCTATAAATTTTGTTGTTTCTTCTTCAATTTTTCATTGAGCTTGGCTATGTTCTTTCTGATAATAGAGTAAATAATAGCCCAAATGATAATATAACCTAAGGCAAAAACAACCGTGAATATTACAATCGGCATAACACCCGATGCCAGCCAATCGTTAAGAAGGTAGGTAATGAGATAACCGATATACAAAACTCCGCCGTGAACCAGAATTGCAACCATTAACGGTAGGCGTTCAATTTGATAGATGGCATTCATACCTCCCGCAACAAAGGCAAGTGCCGTGAGTGAAAATATACCGATACAGACTTCATTAACGGTTAAGTTGTGTACCGCGGCTGATTGCTGTAAAATTAAATAGGCTATCGCAAGAACGATAGGTCCGATGCCTGCGGCAATAAAACCGCGCCTCAAAAACTCGGAAGCAAACCTCTTCATATTCCTTCATACCTCCTTTTGATCTCCGCAAGGCAACGCCTTGAAACATATTCCCGATAGCCACATTGGAATACGGCGTCCACGCCTCCGCTGAATACTGCATCGAATCTCACGATACGGTGTTCGCTCGCAAGTGTGGATTTGTTAATGCGGATGAAATAAGACGGCAAAATATCCTCGAGATCACGCAGCCTGTCTTTGAGCAAATAACGGTTGCCTTTTGTATCAATAGCGATTACCTTTCTATCAAGAACAGTAATGCACTCAATTTCTCCAAAGGGTAATTTTCGCATTTCTTCTTCTCGGTATCCCATAATAAAATCCGCCCCCGAAAAGCTAAGCACAAGATCTTCTATCTGCTGTGTCAGAGAAGATGGTGCTTGAACAATTGCTATTATTTCTTCTTCGGCATCCTTGTTAATAATAAGCTTATATTTCATTTCTAAAATCCTTATGTTGACAGTAGATATACGAACTCGTTTATAAAAGGCACATTTGTGCCATTCTTCGAACTGTCACCCTATTGTTTTTTCATTTGTCTGAGGAAACAGAACACGGCAATCACCGTTATTGCTACGCTATACAGAACAATCGGCAAAATATGTGTTGCTGCAAGCCCGAAATCTCCGCTAAACAACGCTTTTTCCATTTCGACT
>JAZSGJ010000025.1:0-18140 GCA_045532675.1 Eubacteriales bacterium
TTTCCAACACGAAGGCGAAGAGCTCGTTCGGCTCCGCCGTGCCCACGGCCATTTGCTTTTGGAGCTTGATGCCGGTTTCGGGCATCATCGAAGCGACGCCGTTGTTGCCGAGCTTCCGAATTTCACCCTTGAATTAAAATTTATTGAAGGAAAACAAGTTATTCTTCTTGACGGGTGCGACGTTGGTGACACTATAAGGACACCCGAAATTTCCATGGCGGCATCAACTGTCAGTGCAATCAAGGAGGTACGCGAATATCTTTTAAATACCCAGCGCACAACAGCAAGAGATAATAGCGTTATCATGGACGGACGAGATATCGGAACCGTTATACTTCCCTATGCAGAAGTTAAGATTTTCCTTACTGCATCTCCAAAGGCAAGAGCAAAAAGAAGATATACCGAGCTTACCGAAAAAGGTCACAGCATTACGTTTGAACAGGTTTATGCAGAGATGGTTGAACGTGATAAAAACGACTCAACGAGAGAAATTGCTCCTTGCGTACCTGCTGACGATGCTATTTTACTTGATAACTCAGAGCTTAGCCTTGAGCAGACAGCCGATAAAATCGTAAGAATTATAAAAAAAAATAGTAAAAATTTTTATAAAAGTCTAATACCGTGGTTAGCACCTATAATACGCTTTTTCCAAAGAATCAAGCCCATTGGTTTAGAGAATGTCGATACGTCAAAAGGATATGTAATCTGCTCAAATCACATTGCAGCCAAAGATGTAATTATGATAGGTGCCGTATATCCCGAACCGATAAAATTTATTGCAAAAAAAGAGCTGTTTTCTATTCCGCTTCTCGGCAGACTTATAAAAAAACTCGGCGCGATAAAGCTTGACCGCGGCGGAAATGATGTGTCCGCAATAAAGCATTCTGTAAACCTTGCCAAATCAGGTTATAATATTGCTATTTTCCCTCAAGGACACAGATATCCGGGTGTCGACCCTTCAACAACGCCTACAAAAAACGGTGCAGGACTTATTGCTTACAAATCAGAAGCAGATATTCTACCCGTATTTATACGAACAAAAAACAATAAATACGGATTATTCAGAAAAATTGAAATTGTTTTCGGTAAACCTATTAAAAACGGCGATTTCAATTTTACCTCTGGCGGTGTTCTAGAATATGAAGCTGCAACGAATAAAATTTTTTCTGAAATTTTATCTCTCGGAGGATATGAAAAGCAACTTACATCCGGCGAAGAGGAGACCTAAAATTGAAAATAACATTATCCAATCACGCAGGCTTTTGCCCCGGAGTTCGCCGCGCCGATCTTTCGGTAAGCGAGTTGATCAAAAAAAATGATGGAAAAATATATACTCTCGGACACTTAATTCATAACCGACTATATAATGAGAAACTTTTGTCAAACGGTGTCGAATCGATAAGTTTTTCCGATGTCGAAAAAACTCTTGCCGAACAAAACGGCGTCCCCATGACACTTGTTATACGAACTCACGGTATACCAAAGGAACAGAATGATTTTTTGAAATCACTTGAAAGCGAGCACGACAATTTCAAATTGATTGATATGACTTGCCCTTACGTAAAAAGGATCCACAATATTGCGTACGAAAACACAGATAATTCAACTGTATTTCTCCTCTTCTGTGATCCAAACCATCCCGAAGCTGTTGGTATACTCAGCTATGCTCATGGAGAAAAACAGCCGTTCTCATCATTATCTGAGCTTAAAAAAATAAAAATCGGCGAAAAAAAACCAATTATATGTTCTCAAACCACTCAAAATCTATCAGAATATAAAAAAATTAAAAATTTTTTCAAAAAACTATATACAAATTCAATTTTTTTTGATACAATATGTACTGTCACTGAAAATCGTCAGAATGAAGCAATCAAAATTGCTAAAAATTCCGATGCAATGATAGTTATAGGCGGGCGTGAAAGCTCAAATACTCACAAACTATACGATTTGTGCAAATCAGAATGTCCTAAAACTATATGGATTGAATCCGCAACGGAGCTGTATACTGATTTTCCAGACAACGCGAAAAGCGTAGGAATAACCGCAGGTGCTTCCACACCTGACGGTATAATAACGGAGGTGTTTAAAGTTATGGAACACGAAATCGACTTTAAGTCAATGTTGGAAGACTCACTTAAAACTTTACATACAGGAGAAACAGTTACCGGTACCGTTGTCACAATCGGCAAAAACGAGATAAAACTCGACCTTGGTACCAAAGTCACCGGCGTTCTTGCAAAAGAACAGATTACCGACGACCCCAACGCAGTTCTTTCTGAAATGTTTAAGGTTGGGGATGAGGTTGAAGTCTTCGTAATTCAGGTTAAAGACAGCGAAGGAATCGCACGTCTTTCCAAGAAAAGAGTAGATGCCGACAACAGTTGGGTAGCACTCAAGGAAGCTTTTGATAACGGTGAAATTCTTGAAGGCAAGATTACATCCGTAGTTAAAGGCGGAGTTATCCTCTCCACAAAAGCAAATACAGTATTTATCCCCGCATCTCAGACAGGCGTTGCTAAAGGCGGAGACCTTAACTCGCTTGTTGGTACAACACAAAGAGTTAAACTTCTTGAGTTTGACGAAACCAAAAAGAGAGCACTTGGTTCAATCAAGGTAATTCTCGTTGCAGAAAAGAAAGCTGCAGAGGAAGCACTTTGGGCAACACTTGAAGTTGGCAAGCATTACATGGGTACTGTAAAGAATCTTACATCCTATGGAGCATTCGTTGATATCGGAGGTGTTGACGGAATGGTTCACAATACAGAGCTTTCTTGGAAGAGAATCAAGCATCCCTCACAGGTTCTTTCAGTAGGACAGCAGATTGACGTTTTTATTAAAGAGCTTGATGTTGAAAAGAAAAGAATTTCTCTTGGATATAAAACTCAGGAAATGGATTCCTGGTTCCAGTTTACTCAGAAATTTAACGTTGGCGACATTGTTCCCGCAAAGATAGTTTCCCTTATGCCCTTTGGTGCATTTGCAGAAGTTTACGAAGATGTTGACGGACTTATCCACATATCAAGAATTTCTACACAGAGAATAAACTCTCCCGCAGAAGTTCTTTCTGTAGGTCAAATTGTTGATGTTAAGATTGTTGAAATCGATGATGAAAACAGGAAACTTTCTCTTTCCATCCGCGCAATAACAGAAGCTGCTGAAAAGGCTGCCGCTGCTGAAAAAGCTGCTGCTGAAAAAGCTGCAAGAGAGGCTGAGGCTGCTGCCGAGGCTGAGCGCATTGCTCAGGAGAGAGCTGATATGGCTCCCTACATTGTAGGATCCATTTAAGTTTCATATAAAAAAGGGGTGTCTCAAATTCAAAAATTTGAGACACCCCAAAATTATGCTGTATAATTTGCGATTTTGGGCGTATTTGAGTCTTTTTATTTTAATTTTCGGACTTTTTCGCTTTTACCAAATGTGACAGCCCTTTTTCACGTTTTAATCGAGTTCTTTCATTCCGGTATATAGCTCGTAATATCTTCCTTCAAGGGCAAGCAGATCATCGTGTGATCCGCGTTCAATAATTTCTCCCTTTTCAAGCACCATAATAGCGTTTGCATTTCGTACCGTTGAAAGTCTGTGAGCTACAACAAACGTAGTTCTGTTTTTCATGAGTCTGTCCATACCGTGCTCTATATGGCGTTCTGTTCTTGTATCAACCGACGAGGTTGCTTCATCAAGCACAAGAATCGGAGCTTTGGACAAAGCCGCTCTGGCAATATTTAAGAGCTGACGCTGACCCTGGGAAAGATTTGCTCCATCGCCTTCAAGAACAGTGTCATAACCGTTTTCAAGTCTCATAATGAAGCTGTGTGCGCTTGCGGTTTTTGCTGCGGCAATTACTTCATCATCCGATGCATCAAGTCTTCCGTATCTGATGTTTTCCATAACGGTACCGGTAAAAAGATGGGTATCCTGCAAAACCATGGCGATATTATGTCTTAAATGTTCCCTGTCATATTCTTTTAGCGGACGGCCGTCAATTAGAATTTCACCTTCGTTTATATCATAAAAACGGTTAAGTAAATTGGTTATAGTGGTTTTACCTGCGCCAGTTGAACCAACAAATGCTATTTTCTGACCGGGATGTGCGTAAAGCGAAATATTTCTCAGAACGATTTTACCTTCTACGTATCCAAATGTTACGTTATTAAGAACGACGTCACCTGCTATCTCGCCCTTATATGCATCTGGAGTACTCGCATCCTCCGGTATTTCGTCCATAACGTTGAAAACGCGCTCTGCTCCGGCAAGTGCCGCAAAAAATGTTGAAACCTGCATTGAAAGCATATTTATTGGCATAGCAAACTGTTTTGAATAATTTGCAAATGCTGTAAGCTCACCGGGAGTAAATCCGCTGACACACATTAAAATACCGCCGACGCCAAGTGTAAACGAATAACAAATCAAACTGATATTATGCATTATAGGACCTGTAACTCCGCCCCAGAATTGCGCTTTTTCCTGCTTATCACGCAAATCTTCATTTATGAGGTTCATTTCCTCAACGCATTCGTCTTCATGATTAAATACTTTAATTACTTTTTGACCGCTGATAGTTTCCTCAATATATCCGTTCACCGCGCCGAGTGCCGCCTGCTGCTGTACATAATACTTTGAAGAACGCTTAGCGATAGCACCTGCAGATAAAACAAGTACGGGAATAAAAAGAACGGTGACTGCAGTAAGCCATGCATTTGTTGCAAGCATAAATATAAACGTTCCAACAAGCGTAATAACACCGCTGACGATAGATGTAAGTGAGTTGTTAAGCATAACATCTATATTATCAACGTCGTTTGTAAAGCGGCTCATAATCTCGCCGGTCGGGTGAGAATCAAAGTATTTAACAGGAAGTCTTTGCAGCTTACCGAACAAATCGTCCCTTATGTTCTTAATTGAATTCTGTGATACGGAAAGCATAAGTCTTGCTTGAATATAGCTTCCCAAAACAGAAATTAAATAAACCAACCCAAGAATGAGCAGTGCGGCAAAAACGTAAACAGTAACCTCTGCCGCCGTATTTGACATTAATGAATTTATAATCGGAGTATCCGCAAATGCACCGATAATCTTATCTGCAATTTCTGCAGCAACACTTGTTTTTAACTCTGCATCGGGCTTTACAGCTAGCGTGATTCTGTTAATAATAGGAACAAGAAGATAACCTGCGCAAAGCGAAGACACCGTAGTCAAAATCATACACAGAAATACTGACATTAGCCTAAATTTATATTTTCCAACGTAGCCAAGGAGTCTTTTTACAGTCATTTTCATGTTTTTCGGCTTACCGCTTGCCCGTCTTCCTCTGGGAGGACCTCCGCCGGGACCGCCTCTGAAGGATTCACCATGAGAGACGCTGTTATACTGCTGTCTTAACTGATCAATATTTCTCGCCATAATTCACGCCTCCTTTTTATCCATTTGAGAATTATATATTTCTAAATATTCGGTGTTATTTTTAAGCAGTTCTTCATGCGTGCCAATTCCTGTTATTACTCCGTCATTCATAACGATTATCTGCTGCGCATCCATAACTGAGCTTATACGTTGAGCAATTATGATTTTCGTGCACTCGGGAAGTGAATTTGCAAGCGCGTATCTGATCTGACTTTCGGTAGCAGTATCAACAGCGCTTGTTGAATCGTCGAGAATAAGTATTTTAGGTTTTTTAAGTAAAGCTCTTGCGATACACAGTCTCTGCTTCTGTCCGCCGGATAAATTCATTCCGCCCTTATCAAGCATCGTTTCATATCCCTCTTTGAATGATGAAACGAATTTATCGGCTGCGGCGTAATTTGAAAAACGCTTTAACTCATCGTCGTCCGCATTCTCATCTCCCCAACGCAAATTCTCCGATATGGAACCTGAGAACAGAAGATTCTTCTGAAGGACCATTCCGACACCGTCTCTGAGATTTACCAAGGAATAATCCTTGACGTTAACTCCGTCAATCAGCACCTCTCCATCGTCCGCATCATAAAGACGAGGTATCATTGAAACGAGCGTAGTCTTTCCGCATCCTGTCGAACCTATAATACCAACGGTAGAGCCTGATTTTATGCTTAGATTTATTCCGTCAAGTACCTTTTCTTCTCTGTTTTTATAATAGCGGAAGGAAACGTTTTTAAATTCAATATTTCCGTTCTCAATTTTTTTATCGGGATATGCAGATTTATCATCGTTAAGGTCAAGCTTCTCGTCAAGAACCTCACAAATTCGTCTGCCCGAGGCTAATGCTCTTGATGATGTCATAAGAAGCATTGTTACCATCATCAATGACGATAATATCTGAGTAGCATAGGTTATAAATGCACTTAAATCACCGTATTGCATTCCTCCGTCAAGAACTATACCGTGTCCGAACCATATAATAGCAATAACGGATGCGTACATAAAGAAATTCATAACAGGTCCCATGAATATCATAACACTCACAGCGCGCATGCTTGAATTTTTGAGGTCTGAGTTAGCATATTCAAACTTCTCTATCTCTCGGTCCTCTCTGACGAATGATTTAACAACTCTTACGTTCGTCACGTTTTCACGAACGGTAGAATTAAGCTTATCGATTTTTTTCTGCATAATTCCAAATCTCGGGAAGCTGACTTTTATCAGCACACCTATAACGATAAGCATCAAAGGAATAGATACTGCCAAAACAACCGAAAGCGACGGCTTAAGCATTATTGCCATAATAATTCCGCCGATAAGCATTCCCGGCGAACGAAGCGCCATGCGCAAAAGCATATTGACAAAATTCTGAAGCTGAGTTACGTCGTTTGTCATTCTTGTAACTAATGAGCTCGTTGAAAACTTATCTATATTAGCAAAAGAAAAGCTCTGAACTTTGGAATACACGTCTTTTCTTAAATCAGCAGCGAAATTAACTGATGCCTTTGCTCCAAAATAAGCACCGCACACGCCTCCCGCCATCATAAAAATTACTATTCCTGTAAGTAGTGCTGAAATTCCTATACTTTTGGCTACTGTGAGAGTGCCTGAATCATAGTTGTTTATAATCTGAGCAAGAAGAAACGGCATAAACATTTCTCCGATTACTTCAACTATCATACCCAAAGGACCTAGAATAAAGGATGATAAATAAGGCTTAACGTATTTAAACCATCTCCTCATATTTGTTCTACCTCCATATTTTTGCAGATGTTTTTTTGAATCTTCTCAAGATATATTATAAAATTTGCAATCTCATCATCCGAAAATCCTTCAAAAAGAGATTTATCAATCTGAGAAAAAATAGTTCTCGTTTCAGATACTATTTTTACGCCCAATGAGGTGATAGTTATTTCGTTATAACGGTTATCGTCCCCCATACTTTTAGCTATATATCCTCCCAAATCAAGTTTTTTTAGTGCCCCCGTAACTGCAGCGGGAGTGACATTTAAATGCTCTGCCAGTTCTTTTTGCGATGGCAGTTTCTCCCTTCTTGCAAGGTGCATAAGAATCATATGCTGAGTTCTGTGGAGTCCGAATGAATGGCAAACACTTGAATCAATAAACTTTTTATGCATCTTATTGGTTTTAATTAGCATATTCACGGCTGTAAGTATATTTTTATCGTCCATAGCTTTCCTTCCTTAAAATTACTTTAGTTGTTAATAATTAAATACTTAACTAGTATATCACAAAATATATAAAAGTCAATATATCTTTGATAATTTTATAAAAAAATATGGTTGATTTATACCTCAAAATGTGCTAATATATTTACAAAGGAGATTTTAACTGATTATGAAAAATACTACTCTTTGTTATATTGAAAATAACGGCGCATACCTCATGATACACCGCACAAAAAAGATAAATGACGAAAATTATGGCAAATGGATTGGCATAGGCGGAAAACTTGAGCACGGAGAAACACCGCATGAATGTGCAAGACGTGAAATATGCGAAGAAACGGGTTTAATTGCCGATTCGCTGTTTTACAGAGGAATAATAACTTTTGTGTCGGATTTGTACGGCACAGAATATATGCATCTTTTCACTTGTGATTCGTATAGCGGTATTTTAAAGCAGGATTGCGACGAGGGAGAGCTTGTTTGGGTTGAAAAAAATAAAGTTTGCGAGCTTCCTATATGGGAAGGCGATAAAATATTTTTGAAGCTTTTATATAAAGAAAAAAGATTCTTTTCTCTTAAGCTTGTTTATGAGGGGGAGAAACTTATTTCTTACACAGTTGAATACAGATAAAGCGGATGCATCCTATTTAAGCATCCGCTTTCTGATTTTATAATCCGTCATAACTTTTTCTATAATAGCGTAAAAACGTTTTGAATGATTCATTTCAACAAGATGTGCAAGCTCGTGGACCACAACGTAGTCACGAGCCGCCTCAGGATAAAGCATGAGCCTGTATGAATAAGAAATATTACCTTTTGACGAGCAAGAACCAAATCGCGTCTTGGCGCTTGTAATTGTAATTCTGCCGTATTTTAATCCCATAATATTTGCGTAATATTCTGTTTTTTCAGACAAATACTGCTTAGCAGTCTTTTTCAATTCTTTTATATCTTTTTCACTTATGGATTCAAATTTATCTATACGTACTCTTTCTTTTTCTATATGAGTCTCTATCCATTTTTTGTTTTTAATAATAAAACTTTCAATTATTTCTTTAGATGCTCTGAGCGGTGCTCTGACCGTAACCGCACCGCCCTTAACTGAGATAGATATTGTTTTTCTGTCTGAATAGATAAGCGTATACTCCATAGACGTTCTCCGAATTAATTATTGTGTAAATAACAGTATGAATTAAATTGCTTTTTTCCTTTGCTCTTACCCACATATTCATTCTCGTCAAGAGAATAAATAAAGTACGGCATATCAAAAGAATCTCCGAGTTTTGTATCTTCGCTGATTTCTCGCCAAACGTACTGCGCGTCTGTTACGTATATCTCTATCGGAAAGCTTCTGCCGGGAATATCAAGCAAAGCAATAATTTCCATGTTTTCTTCGGGACAGTCAGGACAAGCCAATGCGTTAGTCACCGAGTCATATAAACACAGTATATGCCTGTCGCAAAAATCGTCCGGTTTATTATTCCTTGCGAAATAGCCGAAATCCATTCGGTCATAACGTGGATCAAATTCGCACTTTTCCGTATATAATTTTCCCGAATCCTTACAGTAAGAAAGATATTCAAGACCTTCTGTCGAAAAATGTTTTATATTTTCATAATCATTTACTGCTAATTCATGAACTGATTTCATAACTCTATCCCAAATTTCTATATGAGATATATTCTGATTACCTATTCCCTTATTCTGATTTGTATAACCGCACCATATCCCAGCAGTGTAATACGGGGTGTAGCCTATAAACAATCTGTCTTTATCGCCTGCGGAAGTACCCGTTTTTCCTGCTGTATCAACTATTCTGTTAAGTGTTATCTTCTTGGCTGTTCCGCTTTCGGTTACAAGAGAAAGAAGTTGATTCATTATTCTTGCGGTTTCGGGGGTATATACTCTTTTCTTTTGCTGTTTATTTTCTAAAAGAAGTTTTCCGTCAGAATCATATACGGCAATATAGCTTCTTCCATTTGACAATTCCCCGTCGTTTGGAAAGACGGTATAAGATTCGGTAAGTTTTCTGAGCGAGATACCATAAGTCAGTTGCCCGAGTGCCAAAGGCGACTCTGCAATATCGGTAAGAATTCTTCCGTTTTCAAGCGTCTTTTTCTCAACAAGTGTATCGAAACCAAAATCGTTTTTCAATTTTTCAAAAACATTTCTTTTACCGAGCATATTATATAATCTTAAAGCTACCGTATTTTTTGATACTCGAATGGCATCGCTGACGGTAGTTAATCCATCGTATACATCGGGATAATTATGCGGATAGTATATATATTCCGCATCATTAGTTTTGCTAAAAGAAAAAGGAACGTCATCAAATACGGTTGACCAGCTTATTCTCCCCGAATTTAAAAGAGGTGCGTATAATGCCAACGGCTTGAGAGTTGACGCAGGAACGTGTAGGGTCAGTGCGTTGTTTATGACTCTGTTCGCGTTCTTTTTTCCTGCTCCGCCAACAATACCGAGAAGATTTCCGCTTCTTGAATCACAAACGACCATTGAATATTCAAGTCCGTCACCTACAGCGTTGGGTAGATTTGACGTATCCTCGAAATACCTTTCAAGCTCGCCTTGTATTATTGGATTCTGCGTTGTGTAAATCGATAATCCGCCGTTCATAATAAGCAATCTCGCGGCAGCGCTTGAAATACCGTTTTTATTCGCTAAATCCCTACATAAGTCATCGCAAACGGTTTCAATAAACCATGAGTTAATCTGATTATAATCGTCGTTTTTGTTAAGCACAAAAAGCTGTGCCGAGGATTCTCTTTTATATTCATCCTTATCAATTACTCCGCACTCAAGCATCGAATATAAAACGTTATTTCTTTTTTTTAAGCATGCGTCAGGATTTACGTGCGGATTATATCTTGACGGAGCATTGGATATTCCGACAAGTGTTGCCGCTTCTGCAAGCGTTAGCTCATCCGGCATCTTACCGAAATAATACTGTGAGGCTAAACCGACACCTGCAATTCCCTCACCCATCGGAACTATATTAAGGTAAAGCTCAAATATTTCTTCTTTTGAGTGAGAAAACTCAATATGAGTCGCTCTGATTATTTCTTTAAATTTTCTTGATAAGGTCGGATTATCGTCTCCGCTAATATTTTTTATTACCTGCTGTGTTATTGTTGAGCCGCCAAATTTTGATTTTACGTGAAAAATGTAATTCACCAAAGCAAATGCCGTTCTTTTATAATCAACTCCACTGTGCTTGAAAAATCGCCTGTCCTCAGCGCATAAATAAGCGTTTTTAATATTATCACCTATATTTTCATACGAGCACCAAATCTTTTTATCACCCACAGGTGCAATACTGCATAGTTCAGCCGGGGTATATTCCCCCGTACCGTATGACGTGTCATAATAAAATTTGGTTAGATTACCGCTTCTACTTGACAAAAACAATTTCTCATCAAGAGAAAAATCTATATTTGAATTGATGTATATAAACAAAACGCCGAAAATTATCAGTAAAATCAGCGATAAAACAATGATTAATGCTCCGATTTTTACAAACGCATTATTTCTCCTTATATTCATAAAATAACCCCGTAAAGCATTTTACAAATCTTGCCCAACGGGATTATTGTTATTCTGCATTTAAAATACAAAAATGGTAATCAATACGTAACCTTATTAAGATAAAGTCCATCGGGAGGAGCCGTCATTCCTGCTTTTCTTCTATCCTTTGAATCTATTATATCCGTTAAATCACAAGGCATAATTTTACCAAATGCAACGTCAAGAAGAGTCCCTACCATTATACGCACCATATTATAGAGGAAGCCGTCTGCGCAAATTCTGAATTCAATCATCGCATCTTTTTTCTGTATATCAATATAAAATACGTTTCGTACAGTATCTTCAATATCAGAACCCTCAGACATAAAGCATGAAAAGTCGTGCTTGCCTATTATATATTTTGCCGCCTCGCGCATATCAACAATTGCACGTTCATCAATCCTACGCGGAACAAACCATGCCCGTCCGTAATCGAAAGGATCAAAAATATTTCTGTTTATAATTCTGTAAAGATATTCTTTTGACGAAACGTCATATCTTGGATGAAAATCCTTACTGCATTCTTCTGCGTAATACAGTGATATATCGTTAGGTAAAAAGCGCGCGACCGCAACCGGAAGCTTATCCGGAGGAATAGTTCCGCCTTCGTTTTCGATAGTTATACAGAATTCATTGGCATGGACTCCGGCATCAGTCCTGCTGCACCCCGTAACCTTGCAAGGAACACCAAAAGCCGATTCAAGCGCTAAAGATAACTCACCTTGAACTGTGCGAAGCCCCGGCTGAACCTGAAATCCGTGAAACGCCGTTCCAAGATAATTAATTTTTGCAAAATATTTCATAATTAAATTTTATAGAAGACAATATCATAAAACATATTATCAATTTCAAATTTATAAGGCAAAATACGTAGCAGAATTATTCCGGCAAATAAAACAAGCATTGAAATCAACCAAGCAAAATCGCGTCCTTTATACTTTAATTCAATAAATTTGGTTCTGTTAACATCGCCTCTGTAGCAACGGCATTCCATTGCGGTTGCCAGCTCCTCAGCGCGTTTAAACGAGGAAACGAAAAGAGGAATTAGTATAGGAATTAATGCTTTGGCGCGCTTAATTAATCCACCGTTTGAAAAATCTGCGCCGCGTGATTTCTGCGCGTTCATAATCTTCTCGGTTTCTTCCACGAGAGTTGGTATAAACCTTAACGCTATTGTCATCATCATCGCAAAAATATGCACCGGAACACCTATTTTTTTAAGCGGCTTCAAGAGGGATTCTATTCCGTCGGTTAACGAAATCGGAGAGGTCGTATACGTTAAAAACATACTTGTTCCGATTATAAGTATTATAACCCTAAGAGACATAAATACCGCTCTTATTATACCTTCTTTATATATTTTGATTATCCAGAAGGAGATAAGCGGCTCTCCTTCTCCCGTTGTCATAAACACGTTTATAAGAGACGTAAATATCAAAATCAGAATAATAGGTTTTACACCCTTAAGCACAACCTTGAAGGAAATCCTGCTGATTGCTATTAAAAATGAGGTTATTAAAACCAAAAACAAAAAACTTGCAGGATTGTTTGCCAGAAAAACTGCAACTATAAAGAAAACCGTAAGTATTATTTTGCTTCTCGGATCAAGCTTATGAAGAGGGGAGAATCCCGGAAAAAACTGACCGAGCGTTATATCGGAAATCATTTTTTATCACCTCCGATATAGTTCAATATCGACTCTTTAACTCCGTCCACAGTATAAAGCTTACCTTTTAAATCAAATCCGCTTTTTATCAATTTTGAAGCTATTTTAGCTACCACCGGGACGTCCAGTCCTATCTCTGAAAGAAAATCTGCGTCCGAGAATATTTCGTCAACCGTTCCCGTCTTTAAAACCTTAGCGCAGTTCATAACAACAACGTTATCGCAATAAGATGCCATATCCTCCATGGAATGGCTGACAAGAATTATCGAAGCCTCTCTTTCTCTTACGTATTCGGACAAAGCTCCGAGTATTTCCCGTCTGCCTCTCGGATCAAGTCCCGCCGCAGGCTCGTCAAGCACCAATACGTCCGGGCGCATTGCGATAATTCCTGCTATTGCTACGCGTCGCTTCTGTCCGCCCGAAAGTTCAAATGGAGATTTGTCAAGAATATCCTCAGTTAATCCCGTAAACCTTGCGGCTTCGTTTACTCTAATTTCTATTTCTTCATATGACAGTCCCTGATTTCTCGGACCAAAACCTATATCACTGCGCACAGTTTCATCAAAAAGCTGATATTCGGGATATTGCATAACAAGACCAACTCTGTATCTGATTTTTCCTATTTCCTTAGGTTTTTCCCAAATATCCACACCGTTAAAATAAACGTTTCCCTCTGTCGGCTTATTAAGTCCGTTCAAAAGATTTACAAGAGTTGATTTACCTGAACCAGTATGACCGATAAGCCCGGTAATTTTGCCCTTTTCAAATGCAACGTCTATATTATCAAGCGCAATTTTCTGAAAAGGTGT
Organism: Eubacteriales bacterium; assembly: GCA_045532675.1. Lineage (GTDB taxonomy): Bacteria > Bacillota > Clostridia > Oscillospirales > CAG-272 > UBA1740. Next base: position 13,641 of record JAZSGJ010000025.1, read on the forward strand.
TCCCTTGCTGTAAATATAACTGACACCTTTTAACTCAATTATGTTCATTTAATATTTTTCCTCAAATAGTTTATAAGCGCGTCCGTGCATTCATTTTCACTCAAGACGTCAGAATCTATATCAAGCCCTGCGGCAACGAGTTCATTGATAAGCTCCTTACCCTGCGGTGCTTCAAGTCCCATATCATGAAGTTTTTTTGACTCTGAAAAAACTTCTTTTGCCGTACCGTCCATGGCTAAAGTGCCATCGTTTATAACTATAACTCGGTCTGCCCTCGCGGCTTCGTCCATATAATGAGTTATATTTATTACGGTTATTCCGTCTTCTCTGTTAAGCTTTTCCATAATTTCAATAACTTCGCTCCTGCCGAGCGGGTCAAGCATAGCCGTGGACTCATCAAAAATTATAACTCTGGGTTTCATTGCGATAATACCTGCAATCGCCACTCTTTGCTTTTGACCGCCCGAAAGCTTATGCGGAGCATGGTGTGCATATTCAGTCATTCCGACGACTGAAAGCGCGTTATTTACTCTTCTGCGAATCTCCTCACGCGCAAGACCAAGATTTTCGGGTCCGAACGCAACGTCTTCTTCAACGACCGTAGCAACAAGCTGATTATCCGGATTCTGAAAAACCATACCTATTTTACGGCGCACGTCAAAAACGTCATCTTCGGAAAAATCAGGATGCGTGATTTCAACACCGTCAATAAATATTCTTCCCGAATCAGGAACTAAAATCATATTAAGAAGCTTTGCAAGAGTTGATTTTCCCGAGCCATTATGACCAAGGATAGCTACGTACTCCCCTTCGGATATACTAAAGCTGATGTTATTAACAGCGGCAATCTCATTTTTTTTGCCGGAGTCGGACTCATCGCTATAAGAAAACATCAAGTTTTCAACTTTTATAATATTATTATTCAAATCAGCAAAACCTTTCTTCCCAAGAAATCAGCTAAACGAAACTCTTACACTTGAGCCGCACGGAAGCACAAGACCGCTTTCACGAACGGGCAATCCAAGCTCAGCGGATTCACTGACGCCTTTCCATTTCGACAAAAGACGGGCATCGGTTATATATTTCATAGTTGATGCAGACAATCCTGTCGTGTAGGAATTCAACAAGAAAAAGAGCGGTTTATCCGAAAGAATTTCAGACGTTAACTTTACAAAATCATCTATATTTTCTTCTATTTTCCAAACCTCTCCGGTCGGGCCTCTGCCGTATGAGGGCGGATCCATAATTACAGCATCATACTTTCTGCCTCGTCTTATCTCACGTTCTATAAACTTTTTGCAGTCATCTACGATGTATCTAATGGGCGCATTCTCAAGACCTGAGAGTCTCGCGTTTTCTTTTGCCGAAGCAACCATACCCTTGGAAGCATCTACGTGGCACACCGACGCTCCTGCTTTTGCAGCCGCAACAGTTGCTCCGCCGGTATAAGCAAAAAGATTAAGCACGCTTATTTCGCGTCCCGCATTTTCAATAAGATTTCTAAACCAATCCCAATTTGCAGCCTGCTCGGGAAAGAGCCCTGTATGCTTGAATCCCATCGGCTTAATTTGAAAAGCAAGATCACCGTAAGTTATTTTCCACATCTCAGGCAATTTATTTTCACTCCATGAGCCGCCACCCGATCTGCTTCTTTTATAGCTTGCGTCAGCACTTCTCCAGAGAGGATGCTTTTTTTCTGTTTTCCATATTACCTGCGGATCGGGTCTTATTAAGCTGTATTTGCCCCACATCTCAAGCTTTTCACCGCTCGAGGTATCTATAATACTGTAATCCTTCCACTTGTCAGCTATCCACATAAAGTCTCCTAATTTTGACGTTATCAGTTATTAAAATATTTTCCCATTGCAGAACCGCGGCACTGTGCATGGCATATAGCTATAGCTACCGCATCCGCCGTATCATCAGGCTTTGGTGGCTTTTGAAGCTTCAGAATAGATGTAACCATTGCGATAACCTGTCTTTTCTCGGCTTTTCCGTATCCAACCACCGCCTGTTTTACCTGAAGCGGTGTATATTCGTTAATTTTCACACCAAGCTTATGCGCAGTGCAAATTATAACTCCTCGAGCTTCGGCAACAGCGATACCCGTTGTTATATTTGTATTAAAAAAGAGCTCTTCAACAGCCATTTCTTCAGGTTTATATTTTTTTATGATCGTTTCAAGATCATTTTGTATCATAAGAAGTCTCGATTCAATATTTGTATGAGCGGGTGTCGTAATTGCTCCGTAGGCTATAGGACGAACGTTACCCCACTCACTTTCAATTATTCCCCAACCGACAATAGCAAGTCCGGGATCTATTCCCAAAATTATCATATGTCCTGAAAAACCTTAAATATTTATTTTATATTAATTAAGTATATCACAACATTACCGACTTTGTCAACACTTAGCGAATTAAAACCCTCAAAACATCGCTATATTTATTAAAAAATTTTATACATCACTTTACTTTTAAAATATTATATGTTATAATATTGATATCACAAATACGGAGGTTTACATGGCAATAGTACATTTTAACGTAGGCGATAAAGTTTTACTTAAAAAAAAGCACCCCTGTTCCTCCGATGTTTTCCGTATTGCAAGAGGTGGAAGCGACGTGCGAATTATTTGTGACAAATGCGGACGGGATATTACTCTTCCTCGCGAAAAATTTGAAAAAATGATAAAAAAAGTCATAATAACGCAAGCGGACACGTGATTAATTAATAAAGCAAAAGTGTGGATAAAAATATGTTTTACTATCTTAACGGAAATCTTGAATACAGAGATGCAAACACCTGCGTTATCGATTGCGGCGGAGTTGGATATAAGCTTACTGTAAGCCTTATCACATCTGATTCCCTCATAAACAAAATTAATCAAAAGGTTAAATTATATACTTATCTCGCTGTAAGAGAGGATGGAATCGAGCTCTTCGGTTTCGGCTCAAACGAAGAACGCGCTTGCTTTAATCAATTGATTAGCGTAAGCGGAGTTGGTCCTAAAGCTGCTATTAATATTCTTTCCACATTGTCTCCCGACAGATTTTCTCTCGCAGTGTGCACAGAAGATACGAAGTCAATATCCAAAGCTCCGGGAATAGGTGCAAAAACTGCCGCTCGAATCGTTCTTGAGCTTAAAGACAAAATATCTAAGGATATGATGACTGCAGGTTCTAAAGCTGATGCTGCGGAAACGGTAAAAATATCTTCAAATTCGAATCTTTCAGAAGCGGCAGAGGCGCTGATAGTACTTGGTTATGACAAAAATACTGTTCTTAACATTCTCCGCGGAATTGATACTCAATCGGCAGACGTTGGAGAAATAATTAAATCCGCACTGAAAAAACTTGCAAGATGATAAAAAGGAGATGCTCGAATGATAGAAGAAGCTAACGAGTTTGATTTTGAGAACAGAATAATATCGAGCGAGTACAACTCCTCACAGGATGCCGAGGTTGAAAATTCCCTTCGTCCCAAAACTCTTGCCGAATACATTGGTCAGGAAAAAGCAAAATTTAATCTTAAAGTTTATATAGAAAGTGCTAAGTTAAGGTCGGAGGCACTTGACCATGTGCTTCTTTACGGCCCCCCCGGTCTCGGTAAAACAACTCTCTCAACAATAATAGCAAACGAAATGGGTGTAAATATCAGAACTACATCCGGTCCAGCTATTGAAAAACAAGGTGACCTTGCCGCCATTCTCACAAACCTTGCTGAAGGAGATGTTCTCTTCATAGACGAAATTCACCGTCTTTCAAGAGCAGTTGAAGAAATTCTTTATCCCGCTATGGAAGATTACGCATTGGATATTATTATCGGAAAAGGTCCGAGTGCTCGTTCAATAAGACTTCCTATACCTAAATTTACACTTATAGGTGCAACTACGCGCGCTGGACAGCTGACAACCCCGTTAAGAGACAGATTTGGCGTTCTGTTAAAGCTCGAATTATATACACCTGAGGAACTTGCCTCAATTGTTAAACGCTCTGCTGAAATTCTTGATATTGCTATTACAGACGACGGTGCGTACAGTATTGCTTCCCGTTCAAGAGGAACACCGAGAATAGCGAACAGACTTTTAAAAAGAATACGTGATTTTGCTCTTGTTAAAGGAAACGGAACTATCACATCCGAAATTGCAAGCATGGCACTTGAAGCGCTTGAAATTGACGAGCTCGGACTTGACAACGTCGACAGACGCATGCTTGAAGCCATAATAAAATACTACTCGGGCGGTCCCGTCGGTCTTGACACTCTTGCCGCGACCATAGGCGAAGAAGCAATAACAATTGAGGACGTATACGAACCCTATCTTATGCAAATAGGCTTCCTTGCCCGTACACCGAGAGGAAGATGCGTAACAAAACTTGCATACGAACATCTCGGGATTCCATTTCTTCCGCAAACAGCACCAGGAGCACAAATTAACGGGCAGAAAATAATAGATTTTGATAATTAATTTGCAGCAGAAACAACGCAAGGCAACAAAAA